>DAOWAM010000065.1 GCA_030634585.1 bacterium | reverse complement strand
TTTTTTACTATAATATTATTATACTTCTTAAATAATTATTTTACAAGTTCAGAGATAAATTTCTTTGATAAATCCCGTAAAATGTATTAGAATGAAGTTAATTAATATTAAATTATATGAAAATTTTCAATGCTGATAGGCAAAATAATATTGAGATAAACAATCTCTTACAAAGGATTAAATATAAAACTGAACATGAAAGCTTAAGTGATGGCTCCGTGTATTTTCCAATTATCACAATAAGAAATAATAAAACCTTTTATAATGAGAACACTAAAAACCTTGCCCTTTTTGAGGAACTGGAAAGGTTGAAGATTATTAAAATTGAGAAGCGTGACATTGACGAAATGAACAAGACGCTGGAAAAAAATAAAAATTTCAATTCCAATGAGATTATTGTCGAGGGTTATATAGTTAAAAAAACTATAAAATTTTTACAGAAATGCAAGGAATATGAAAAGAAAATAGATGAAATACTTGATAAAGCTACTAAAAACGAAATGAGAGCCAAAGTGAAAAAGAGTAATAATGATACAAACAAAATAAATATAATTATATCCAACAATAAAGGAATTTATAGAAAGAATAAAGATAGCGAACTAAGTTACCCAATGAAGACAGCGAGTAAAAGAAAAAAAATAATACATAATTTAAAAGATAACAAAAAAAATGGCAACTTATTAGCTGAAATTTTATACAACAAGAATTTGTCGCAATTAAGCAAAGAGATTAAGGAAATTAATGAAAATTTTAAAAACAAACTCAAACTGAAAGAAGATTTAATAATTAATCTTGATACTGGTGGTTATAAATTAAATGATAAATATAATATAAAATTTGTTGATTAAAACTTTAGGTTAACTTTTGGTTGGTGTTAATAACTTATTAAGAAACAGCTTACTTGAGCTGTTTTTTGTTTTACGAAAAGAAGATAGAGGTCACTAGAGGTATTAAGCTAGTACAGTAAAATATACTTGTAATTAATTAAATAATTATTAACTAAAATTATCATGAAAACATCAATAAAAAACGATTATTACAAATCAAGTGATCTTTCTCTATGTGCCACGCTTTGTTGTTACGGCTATCAAATCGAATCAATAGACAAACAAAATCCATCTAAAGCGATTTTCTTAATAAAAAAAGATAAGAAATTAGATAATTTAATTCAGAAATATTTCATGCAACAATTACGCGTTGAACCTACTGCTTTCGCTAGTTGTATAAAAAATATTAAAACAAGAATTTATAACAGTTAAATCATTATATGAAATTCAAATCAAAAAAAGAATACAATTATGAAGTTGAAAAACAATGGAGAATGTCGCTTTCAAGATATAACAATAAAGAACTTTTGAATATATTTCCCGAGGCCAAGGAAGTTATTCGAAATAAGATAATTGAACATGAAACATTACAAGCAAGCTTAACAAAAGAAATCAAAAGACATTTAACTATTATAAAAAACATAGACGGCGATGAATTTTCAAAATGGTTTTGTCGTGAATGGGTAAAAGTAAGTAAAGTGCAAAAATTACTTGAAATTGAAAAACAAACGAAAAAGCTTAAAGGAATATTAATGTTCGCATCGAATAAAACTCCGAAAGGATGGGTAACTGAAGATCAAATTCAACAAGCCATAGCGGTCCCGATTGAAACACTTATAAATCAACCACTGAGAAGAACAAGTAAGTCATTAGTCTGTCTCTGTCCTCTCCATGACGAAAAAACCCCGTCTTTCCATATCTATCTTGAAACTAATTCTTGTTGATGCTTTGGTTGCAATTATGGGGGTAACTCAATAAATTTTGTAAGACTTCTTTATAACTATTCGTTTAAAGAAGCTGTAGAATATTTAAATAATTATTAAATTAAAAAATATGAAAAATGAAAATGAAAAAAAGACTTTAGAGTTAGAAAAAGAAAATATTGATGAAAAACAGAAAAAATGGAAATTAAATCCTATTAGCTTGGATGAGTTATTTTCCATGAAATTCCATGAAAATAAATGGGTAATTGAAAAACTTATCCCACACCAAGGAATAACTATTCTTTCAGGTGCTCCAGCGAGTTTCAAAACCTGGCTACTTTTAAGAATGGCATTAGATATTGCCAAAGGAGAAAATTTATTTGGTCAATTTAAATGTGAAAAAAATAAAGTTCTTATTATTGACGAAGAGAATCATTTAAGATTGGTAAGAGATAGGCTTAAATTACTAGGGGCTGAATCAACTCTTCCAATTTATTTTTTATCGCAAAATGGATTTTTAGTATCCAAAAAAGAATTAGTTAAAAACGTATTAGAAATCTGCGAACAAAAGGAAATAGATGTTATTTTTATTGATTCTTTAGTGAGAGTAAATACAGCAGAAGAGAATGATGCTTCTCAAATGGCAGAAGTCTTTAGATGTATTAAATTTTTCTGTCAACATGGTAAAACCATAATAATAACTCATCACGACAAAAAAGAATATTTCGCTAAAACTACCGCTCAAAATAGACTAAGAGGCTGTTTAAAATTTATCCATTTATTCTATTATGTGTCTTTTTCACTTATACTGCGTTGAATTTTCCTTAAATAGCTGGTGCTATTCACGTCAAATTCGCCTTGTCTAAGCAAAAAATACATCAGAATCATTCTAAAAAATAAAATTTAAACAGTATCTAAAAAACGAAAATTATGACTGAAGAGATGATAGTTGCCGGTTTTGGTGGACAAGGTGTTCTTTCCATGGGTAAAATTCTGGCTTACTCAGGAATTATGGAAGACAAAGAAGTTACCTAGTTTCCATCGTACGGACCCGAAATGCGTGGAGGTACAGCCAACGTTACAGTAATTGTTAGCGACACCCGGATTAGTTCGCCTGTTTTACAAGAGTTTGATACCGCCATTATCCTGAATCAGCAGAGTATGGATAAATTTGAAAGCGCTGTAAAACCTGGTGGTACTTTGCTGTACGACCCAAATGGTGTATTGACCCCACCGGCGCGGACCGATATTAATATTTTTAAAGTAGAAGGTACAAAAGCAGCGATTGAAATGGGTAATCCAAAAGTATTTAATATGATTGTTTTTGGAAGTTACCTAAAAGTACGCCCTATTTTATCGTTGGATAATGTGGAAAAAGGATTGGAAAAATCACTGCCAGAGCGTTACCATAAACTTATTCCTTTGAATTTGGAAGCTATTAAAAAAGGTCAGGAGATTGTTGAGACTGTACAAGAAGTTTAACCCGGATTATTCACCACATAAAATAAAATCAATTTACAATATATTGACAATGAATAATCCGGGTTAAATGCTTCTCTTTTTGTTCGGGCTTTGCTTTTGCTTTTCCATTGGCGGCTTTCAGTAACTTTATTCCAGCATTGTCGCAAAACGGTCGTTACGGAGAAATTCATTTACATCCATAATTGTATGTATTATACCAATTTAGCCACAAAATGCCGCATATAAATCGATTCTTTTTTGTTTCTACTTCGTTAAAAAATAGTACAGTCCGCCAGCTGGCGGATGCAAGATTTTTTGCCTTGTATAAACAATCCGCCAGCTGGCGGACAATATCCAATACGGCATTTTATAACTAAATTGGTATTAGTTAGCAACAACTTTGTATTTACCTGAATTTAATTTGAACACGCCAGTCTCTGTATTTAAATCAAGCGTCGCATTTGTATTTTTATTCATAACAGTACATTCCGATTTAACAAAGTCCTCTGGAAGTTTAATTGTTGCTGTTACATTTTTTGGTATTTCTACGTTCAGAATAAACGAATCATTTTCTATTTTCCATTCTGAAGAGATTACACCATTAATCGA
>DAOWAM010000037.1 GCA_030634585.1 bacterium | reverse complement strand
ATACAATTTATGGATCTATAGGAATAAAAATCTGGATTTATAGAGGTGATATTTTTAATCACTAATCAAAGGAAGTTATAAATTATAACTCTAATAAAAAGAAATAAAAAAATATGTTAGCTCCGAATAAAGTAAAACATCGAAAATGGCAGAAGAAAGCGGGTAATTCCAAACCCGGACAGTTGGCTACCTCAAAAACAAAAGTTAATTTTGGCCAATATGGATTAAAGGGATTGGGCAATGTTTGGTTAACTGGCCGACAGATTGAATCAGCAAGACGAGTGATTACCAGATCTATCCATAAAAAAGGTAAACTTTGGATTAGAGTTTTCCCTGATAAACCAATTACTAAAAAAGGAGCCGAAGTACCAATGGGATCAGGAAAAGGAGCAGTTGATCATTTTGTTTGTCCTGTCCGCATAGGAACAATGATTTTTGAATTAGGAGGTGTAAACGAAGAAATTGCCAAAAAGGCGTTAAAGTTAGCTGCCTATAAATTACCAATGAAGTGCAAATTTGTTTATCGTTAATTAATTATCAAGTAAATGAAAAAGAAATTAGATTTACAACAAAAAACAAATACAGAATTAATTGATTTATTACATCAACAACGAAAGAAATTGCGTGAATTAGGATTTGATTTACAATTAAGAAAACTCAAGCAGGTAAGAAAAGTTAGAGAAATCAAAAAGAATATTGCCAGAATCTTAACTTTAATTAATCAGAATAAAATTAAATAATTTTTATGATATCGAAAACAAGCCCAGCAGGGAGCAATCCTTCTCTCAAAGTGAGTGAGCAGACAAGTGCTCAACGTAGTTCTTCATCTAAAGTGAATGAGAAGGTACAGCATCACCAATTTAGAGGAACTGTCATTAGTGATAAAATGCAACAAACAATTGTAGTAATTGTTGATAGAACAAAAATGAATCGCAAATATAAAAGACAATATCGAGTAAGTAAAAAATATAAGATTCATGATCCAAAAGAAGAGGCAAATATAGGCGATCAAATAATTTTTGAAGAAACACGGCCAATTTCTAAAGGAAAAAGATGGAAATTAATTAAAATTATTTCCAAAAAATAATTATTTTTATTAAAAATATAAAATAAATATATGATTCAACATCGTTCGATGTTAAAAGTAGCTGATAATAGCGGTGCAAAAAAGATTATGTGTATCCGTGTTTTAGGTGGATATCGAAAGCGTTTTGCTCGTGTGGGAGATATAATTACTGTTAGTGTCAAAGAGGCAGAGCCACGTTCAGCAATTAAAAAAGGAACGGTTGTTCACGCGGTAATTGTTAGAACTAGAAAAGAATTTCGTCGTTCAGATGGCTCCTATCTTCGTTTTAGTGATAATGCAGCGGTAATTATTGATAAAAAAAATAAAGAACCAAAAGCAACAAGAGTTTTTGGTCCTGTGGCTAGAGAATTGAGAGCAAAAGGGTTTGCTAAAATAATTTCTTTAGCGCCGGAAGTATTGTAATTTATCTATCTAACAATTATGAAAATTAAAAAAGGCGATGTAGTCAAAATTTTAGCGGGGAAAGATAAAAATAAAAAGGGTAAGATCTTGCGTGTTTTAACAAAACAAAATAAAGTAGTAGTAGAAGGAATAAATCTTTTAGTTAAACATGTTCGTCCACGTCGAGAAGGAGAGAAAGGACAACGTGTTCGTTTTCCAGCAGCAATATCTGTTTCAAAAGTAAATTTAATTTGTCCCCATTGTCATCAAGCGATTAGAATTAGTTATCGGAGGTTAGAAGACGGCACAAAAAAAAGATATTGTCGCAAATGTAATGAATTAATTTAATAATTATGACTGTAGTTATCTCACTAAAAAATAAATATGATCAACAAGTTGTTCCAGCAATGAAAGAGCAATTTGGTTATACTAATTCTTTAGCGGTATCAAATTTAACCAAAGTGGTTATCAATACAGGGTTAGGTCAAAGAGGCAAAGAAGATAATCTATTAAAAACAATTATTAACGATTTTACTAAGATTACTGGTCAAAAACCAATTATTACTAAAGCCAAAAAATCTATTTCTGGTTTTAAAATTAGAGAAGGAATGACTCTCGGTTTAAAAACCACTTTAAGAAGAAAAAAAATGTATGATTTTGTTGATCGTTTAATCAATATTATTTTACCACGGACAAGAGATTTTCGAGGATTATCACCAAAGATGGTTGATCGCTCAGGCAATTTAACAATTGGATTAAAAGAACAAATCGTTTTTCCAGAGATTAAGCCGGAACAAGTGACCACCAAATTTGGTTTAGAAATTACTTTAGTAAATACGGCTAAAAATTACTCAGAAGGACTGGCCTTATTTCAACAACTTGGTTTACCATTTAAAAAAATAATAGAATAATCTTTTATGGCAACAAAAGCACAAATCGTTAAATCGCAGCAAAAACCGAAATTTAGTTCAAGAATTGTTCGACGTTGCTGGCGTTGTGGAAGGAGAAGAGGCTATATGAGAAAATATAATCTTTGTCGAATCTGTTTTCGCGAATTAGCCAATAAAGGGGAAATTCCAGGTGTACGAAAATCTTCGTGGTAAATTTCTAAATAAATTAACTTTATATAATTTTCTATAATATAATCTTAAATTTTTATGACTGATCCAATTGCTGACATGTTAACTAGAATAAGGAACGCTTTGCTGGTCAGAAAGACCGAAGTATTGATTCCTTATTCCAGAATTAAGCATTCTTTAGCTAATTTATTATTAGATAATCAATTAGTGTCACAAGTAAATGAACAATCGGCAATAAGTTCATATTTGAAAGAAAAACCAAAAAAGATTTCTGTAGAAAAAAAACAGATTAAAATTGTACTTAAATATGATCAATATAAGAGACCATTAATTAAAGCGTTAGAAAGAGTGAGTAAACCAGGAAGAAGGATGTATTCGGACAAAAAATATTATTTGAGACAACATAAAGAAAATAGTTTTTTTGTTATAACTACTTCGCAAGGATTAATGACTGATCGAGAAGCGAGAAGGAAAAATATTGGAGGGGAAGTGATTTGTAAAATTACGCCGATTTTTATTAGACCTTAACCTTATTTATTATGTCACGTATTGGGAAACAACCAATTGATATTCCAGAAGGAGTGGAAGTAAAAATTAAAGATAATTTAGTGAGTGCAAAAGGACCGAAAGGAGAATTATCACAGACAATCCATCCTTTCGTCAATGTTGAAATGAAAGATAAACAAATTTCTGTTTTTGTCTTAAATCCGGACGATAAATTCCAACGTTCTCTTTGGGGACTAACACAGCGTTTAGTTTCGAATTTAATTTTTGGAGTGAGTCAGGGATATGAAAAAAAGTTAGAATTTAATGGTGTTGGTTATCGAGCCGAGGTAAAAGGAAAAGAATTAGTTCTCAATCTTGGTTTTTCTCATCCAATTAATTATCAAATTCCAGAAAAAATAAATATTATTGTGAATAAAAAGATTATCATTGTTAGTGGTATTGATAAACAACTTATTGGAGAAACAGCAGCGCAAATACGTCGTTTTCGACCGCCCGAACCATATAAAGGCAAGGGGATAAAATATGTCGATGAAGTGATTCGTCGAAAAGTTGGTAAAAAAACAGCGGCGACAACAGCTTAATCAAGATTAATTTAACGAAAAAATGAAACAAAGTAAAAATAAACAATTAAAACGAATAAGAAGACAAAAGAGAGTCCGTAGTAATTTATTAGGAAGACAAACCTATCCACGCTTGTCGGTGTATCGTAGTAATCGCCATCTTTATGTGCAATTAATTAATGATTTAAAAGGGACTACATTAGTTTCTGCTTCGGATAAATCATTAGATAATGCAAAACAGAAAGGTAACTCTAATGTAAAAATAGCTGAGCAATTAGGTAAATTAATCGCGCAACGAGCGCTAAAGAAAAAAATTGTTCATGTGATTTTTGATCGAGGTTGTTTTAAATATCATGGGCAAGTTAAAGCCTTGGCAGATGGAGCTCGAGAAGGCGGACTAATATTTTAATTCTATTAATTTTTAAATAAAAAATGACTTTTCAAAGAAGGAGAAAAACTTTTGCAGAAAAACCGGAGTTTGAACAAAAGTTAGTTGAAGTCAAACGAGTAACACGAGTTACTGCCGGAGGAAAGCAATTGCGTTTTCGTTCAGTAGTAGTCATTGGCAATCGTAAAGGTAAAGTTGGTTACGGCATAGGTAAGGGAAAGGATGTTGCCGATAGCGTACAAAAAGCGGTGCGTCAAGCAGAAAAGAAATTGATCTCACCGTTGATTATTGATGAAACAATTCCTTATCCAACTAGACAACATTATAAAGCATCTTATGTTTTATTAAGACCAGCTAAAAAAGGAAGAGGAATTATTGCTGGAGGGGTAATGAAAATAGTTTTAGATTTGTTGGGCTTATCTAATGTAACTGGTAAAATTCTAGGATCAAAAAATAAATTAAACAATATTCGAGCTACATTTAAAGCGTTAGAAGAATTTGCTCAAGTGTCTACTGATAAAAAAATAATTAATACAAAATCTTAACAAATACAATGACTTTATCTTTAAACAATTTACAACGACCAACTAAATTAAAAAAGAAACAAATCCGTCGTGGAAGAGGAAATAGCTCAAATCGAGGTACATATTCTGGACGTGGGCAAAAAGGACAACGATCACGCTCAGGTGGAAAAGGAGGATTAAAATTATTAGGATTCAAAATAAATTTACGTCAGACACCAAAAATCGGTGGATTTAAAAGTAAAAGAGAACGGCCGATTATTGTTAATTTAAATGTTTTAGATAAAAACTTTTCAACTGGTGATAAAATAACACCGCAGATCTTAGAAAAGAAAAAAATAATTAAACAGCAAAAAGGGAAAAGAGAAGATATTAAAATTAAGATTTTGGGACAGGGCGAGATCAAGAAAAAATTAATTATTCAAAATTGTCAGATTTCGGCGACTGCTCGACAAAAGATTGTTAAAGCTGGCGGTAAGGTTAGCTAGAAATATTTTAATTTCTGACAGATCAACAAATAAATCATATGTTTAAAAAAATTAGACAAGTTTGGCAGATTAAAGAATTACGTCATAGTATTTTTTTTGTTTTTGCTTTATTAGCCGTTTTTCGTTTTGCCGCTCATATTCCTATTCCGGGCGTTAATTTAGTAAATTTAAAAAATGTTTTTGATAGTAATCAAGTTCTTGGATTATTAAATATTATGTCTGGGGGAGCGATGACTAGATTTTCTCTTGTTGCTTTGGGAATTGGTCCTTATATCACTTCTTCTATTATTTTTCAATTATTAGCAATGATTATTCCCAGTTTAGAAGAACTGGCTAAAGAAGGAGCCGCCGGACAAAGAAAAATTAATCAATATACGCGTTTAGCGACTGTGCCTTTGGCATTATTACAAAGTTATGGAATGATTTCTTTGTTTCGTAATTCATCAGCTCAGATTATGGGTCAGATTGGTCCATTGCAATTAATTACAATTATGATTACCATGACCGCTGGATCAATGTTTTTGGTTTGGATCGGTGAGTTAATTGATGAAAAAAGAATTGGCAATGGTATCTCTTTAATAATCTTTGCTGGAATTGTGGCTCGTATTCCTACTTCTATTCAACAAACATTAGTGACTTTTGATATTTCACAATTAACTAATTTAATTATTTTTGCCGTTATCTCTTTTGTTACTGTTATTGGTGTAGTTATTATTACCGAAGGTTCGCGTCATATACCAGTTTCTTATGCTCGTCGAGTGCGAGGCAATCGTTTATATGGAGGAACGGATTCATATCTTCCATTGAAGGTCAATCAAACTGGGATGATCCCAATCATCTTTGCAGTTTCATTAGTTTTATTTCCACCATTAATTGCCCAATTTTTATTAAATGCTCGCAGTGTGTGGTTAGTTAATTTTGCGCAGGGGGTAATTAATTTATTTCAAAACCAAATTTTT
>DAOWAM010000079.1 GCA_030634585.1 bacterium | reverse complement strand
TTCGATCAAAACGGACAAGTAATCCCAGGTGGTGATATTGAAATTGGTATTCGCTCTCATGGGGGAATTGATCCTATTCTCCCGTCACCTAGTTCAACAATCACACCAGCTTCAATTCAAGAGAACATACCAACTAGTAATCCTGTATCAGGAATTACTAAAGATAACTTTTGGGAAAAAAATCGGCAATGGCAAACCGACATTCCTCAATCGATTCAATATGATTCAGAACCAGAAATAAGAGTAGGCCTTTATTATGTAGAAAAACAAGAAGCAAACGATCTATTACCAATTAGAATTAGTTCACTTAACCTAGGATCTTATCAAATAAAAAATAAAAATGATGAATTGCTAATTTGGCAAACACAAGGTGAAGAGATAGAAATTAAGTTTGATTGGGATATTCAACGTTATTTTATTGAATCACAGGGAGTTCGTTTATTAATGACTGATTCCTATTTAAAATTCGTTCCTCAAAATCAGGAACAGATATTTAAAATAGCCAATTTAAACAATAATTATTTTTGGGGAGAGAAAGTGGAAGACAATGAATACGTCGGAGAATTAGAAATAAAATATAATCCAAGCACTGACCGTCTTTGGATTATTAACCAATTAGCAATGGAAAAATATCTCAACGGTCTAAAAGAATTACAAGATTATTATCCGTTGGAATTATTAAAAGCGCAGGCGATTGCCGCTAGAAGTTATGCTTTAGCTCGTCTAAATAATCCTAAATATACCAATACCCCCGATGGTAAAGCAATTTTTACCGTTCGCGCCACTCAAGGTGATCAAGTTTATCGTGGCTATCAAGGAGAACAACGTTCACCTAACTTTGTTGCTGCTGTGCAATCTACTGAAGGTATAGCGGTCACCCATGACAACCTACCAATTTTGGCTTATTACTTCGCGCAAACCGATGGTTGGCTAAGAGATTGCCAAGCAGCAGGAATGTGTCGTCAGCCAGTATCTTGGCTAATTGAACAACCTGATCCCGCATGTGAAGGATTAAGTTATCGCGGACACGGCGTCGGTATGAGTCAAATTGGTGCTAAATATGCCGCCAATCAAGGCGCTGATTTTAAGCAAATTTTAAATTATTATTACAATTATCCAAATAGTATAATTAAAGAATTGTATTAAAGAAACTTATATTCAACATAAAAACTCAGTGATAAAATCACTGAGTTTTTAAATAATAAACTGGAGCGGGTGAGCGGAATCGAACCGCCATCTTAAACTTGGCAAGCTTACATAATAACCATTATACGACACCCGCTAAATCTTTTAACAGATAATACTCTTATCCAAGAACTATTTTGTTATTAAGTGGTGCCGGGGGCCAGAATCGGACTGGCGACACAATGGTTTTCAGCCATTTGCTCTACCACTGAGCTACCCCGGCTAGATAATCTTTAACTCTTTTTCTTAAATAATTTCTTCCAAATCCTGTTTTTAACTGTATTTCGCGTCTTTGCGCGTCTTTCTTAAAAAGACAAGCTTCATAATATACAAGTTTACAACCAGACATTCTTTTGCTTGTATAAACATTTTTTGATTTATGCTCTAGAATTCTTCTTTTTAAATTATTAGTAAATCCAATGTAAAGTTTATCTATTGATTTGCTATATAAAACATAAACAAAATACATAAAATTTCTCTTTATTGCTCCCCGCCAACAGCTTCGCAGTTAGGCGGGCCCGTCTGAATGCGCGTAGCGCTTTCGTCGGGTACCACTGAGCTACCCCGGCTAGATAAATTGAAATTGTTTAAAAAAATATGGGCACTGGAGGAGTCGAACCTCCGACCTTCTGGATGTAAACCAGACACTCTAACCAGCTGAGCTAAGTGCCCCTATGTAATACCCTCTATTAATTTAACAAAGATAAAAAATCTTGACAAGAACTAAAAAAGATATAAAATAAAGATAGTGCATAAAAATACTAAGGAGGTATAAGGTGATCGATAAAAAAACAGAACTTAACAAACCAACCCCGTCGATAGCAAATAAATCTTTCGGAATTATAAGCAATTTCTTTTTTCTTGTTTCCGCAATTATCTTGATTTTTTGTTATTTACTTTTCTTCAAAGTAAAAATAAATATTAGTCCATCATTAGTCAGTACTTTTTGGACATTATTTATTGTGTATGTCGGGCGTAAGGAAGCAATTCGTTGGTTTTGTCATGTCAGTAGTAATCGCTACGGAGAATTATTCTTTTATGCTTTTGCGTTAAGTTATTTATTGATGGAAGTAATCTCTTCTATTAATTCCGGATATGTAACTCCGCTTGTTTTAAAAAGAATGATCATTCCACTTCTATCAGGATTTGGGATTACTGAGACCGACAAGGCAATTTATACTTATTTTAAGAAAAAGAAAAACGAAACAGCGTAAAAAATCTTAAAAACAACAATGGGCTGGAAGTTAATTCCAGCCCATTTCATTTATTATAAATTACATGCCTATATTAAGAATAGTTTGAATCCATTTTCGCTAAAATTTCAATAGATATAATATATTTCGTTATCTATAGTAACAAAAAAGTCACTCCACGGAAAAAAACAAAATTTATGATAAAGTCATATTACTATAATTTCAAGTTTCTCTTTAATAATTACTAACTAAATATTCACAAAATAAATACTAATATTATTAAATACGGACAATTAGACAAATTAAAAAATGAGGGGCTTAAAACAAAATTGATATCTATAGAACGATCTATTAAACGCAAAACCATCAAATTGTAAATTTCTTTTTCCAATCATTAGTAAATTTGCGAATAACTGGATTAATAAGAACATTGTTGTTCTGTAAACCCTTAAGTGCCTGACCGATAATAAAACAAGCAAAAATATCACGATTTTTACTATTGAATGATTTACCTGTATTCATGTTTGGTTGATAACTATGCTCTGCGAATATGACAAGCACCTCTCGTTGATGCTTTACGCGCTTCACAATGTCAATATGGTTAGTAACAATTTGAAAATTACAGAGCCAGTCCAGTACAGCCAC
>DAOWAM010000080.1 GCA_030634585.1 bacterium | reverse complement strand
TTGGATTTGTTAGTGCTGGTATTCCTTTGGGGGTAACTTTTTCATTTCTAATAGCCTCGCCCTTGGTAAATGAAGCTTCACTTTTTATTTTTCCTTCTATTTTCGGATTAAAAATGACTTTGGTTTATAACATTATTGGTATTGTTATAGCTATATTGGCTGGTATGATTATTCAAAAATTAAAAATGGATAAAAATGTGAATCCTGATTTTTTGAAATTTAAAACTCAAAAAGAAGCAATTAAAGAAAATAACGGACAAATTATATCTCTTAAGAAAAGGGTAAGGATTTGGTGGCATGATGGCATGCACATATCAAAAAGCATATTCCCTTATGTTTTAATTGGTGTGGGACTAGGTGCATTAATACATGGGTTTGTTCCAAAAGATTTTATAGAAATGTATTTATCAATAAAAGATTGGTGGGCAGTGCCATTAGCGGTTATTCTCGGCATGCCTCTTTATGCAAACTCAGTAAGTGTTATTCCAGTGGTTGAAGCTATGATCGGAAAAGGAATACCCTTAGGAACTTCACTTGCTTTTATGACTGCGACTGTTACTTTGTCAATTCCGGGACTTTTAATTCTTAAAAAAGCCATGAATTGGAAATTGTTATCTGCTTTTATTGTTGTAACATCAATTGGCATTGTAATTATCGGATATTTCTTTAATTTTTTTATATTCTAATTAAACAAAAAACATGAAAAAAATATTTTCTCTTATATTATTATTTTTCTTGTTAGTTGTCATAACTGGATGTAATAAACAAACTTCTGTAACACAAAATAATAATTCAAGTAAAATAAATAATATTAGCGATTATTCAATGCCTAGTTCCAAAATATTTGCTGATAGATTAGAGGTCTATTATTTTCACCGTACAGCGAGATGTTATTCTTGTAAGATAATCGAACAGTATGTTAAAGAAATAATGGAACAGAGGTATGGAGAGCAAATCAAAAAGGGAATAATAGATTTTAGAGAGCTGAATGTTGAATTATCAAAAAACAAAGAAATAGCTAAAAAATATCAGGCTTCAGGGTCTTCCTTATTTATTAATCGCATTATCAATGACAAAGACAATATAGAACAAGACACTAACGTTTGGCGATTATTAAATAATGAAACCCAATTTAAAAACTATTTAGAAAATAAGATAAATTCTTATTTAGGAATGTAAAAACATGGAATTAATAAATATTTTAATTGATAATTATAATATCCCACTAATAACCGCTTTTCTTTTGGGTATATTAACATCCATTAGCCCTTGTCCATTGGCGACCAACATAACAGCAATTGCATATATTTCAAAAGAGATTAAAACTGTTAAGAATACACTACTTAACGGATTTTTTTATACATTTGGCAGAGGTATCAGTTATACCTTGTTGGCCACCATTATTTATTTTGGAGTATCTAGTTTTTCAATCTCTAGCGTCTTTGAGGGTTGGGGCGATAAAGTTCTTGGTCCAATTTTAATTATCATTAGTTTGATCATGTTTGGGATTATTAAAATTAATATTGGAACAAAGAGTGGAAAGATTGAAAAAATAAAAGAAATGCTTTCACATAAAGGATATCTTGGCTCGTTGTTTTTAGGAATTCTATTCGCTTTAGCCTTTTGTCCTTACAGCGGTGTTTTATTCTTTGGCGTTTTAATTCCTTTAGTTATTAATTCTTCTGAAAGCTTATTATTACCTCCGTTGTTTGCCCTTGGAACCGGTTTGCCTGTAATTATATTTTCTTTTCTTCTCGCTTTTTCAATGCAGAAACTTAGTCGAGCCTTTCAAGTAGTTCAAAAAGTTGAAAAGATAATGAGATACTTGGTTGCTTCTATGTTTATGACAACAGGGTTGCATTATCTTTATATTTTAGCTAAATTCTTAATACAATAAAGATGTCGGCGAACTTCGTATATACACAGACGTTATATATAATAACAAAAAGTCTTTTTAATAATATACTACAAGGCGAGGTAGTAATTTAAGTGGAAATATTTAAATCTGGTATATAAATATACTCATTCGATTGCTGAATCACGGTTCTAACGTCGTCCACGATGTGGAACCAATAGAAAATCGCTCTTAGGTCATAAAATGACCGGTCTCTAAGTCCATTTTTTGGACCGGGGTCCCGGTTGCCGAAGGCAATCTAGGGGGCCCTATTTAAAAAGTGCCAAGTACCTAAAATTTGAGGTTGGTATTGATGATTTATAGAATATTAAATTAGATGAAAGAAAAATCCTTTCTGCTGTGTATTAGAAGAAAGGTCGATATCACCAATCAAATTAATTAAATTGAAACAAAAAGAATATGAAAAAAATAACATCGGGGTTAGGAATATTAGTACTTAGTTTGGGAATAATTGGCGCATCCACCGGCACAGTTTTAGCTTATCGTGGAGATCCAACAGCTAAGGGTTCGGATTACTCAATAGAGCGTCACGAAGTAATGACAAAAGCGTTTGAGAATAAGGACTACGATGCTTGGAAAAATCTTATGCAGGGACGAGGCAGAGTAATACAAGTTGTCAATAAAGATAATTTTGCAAAATTCGCCGAGGCTCATCAGTTAGTAAGGCAGGGTAAAACTGCCGAGGCGCAGGAAATTCGCCAAGAACTTGGCTTGGGACTGCGCAATAGTTCCGGCAAAATAGCAGGCGGAATGGGTCAAAACAGAGGTTCGAATCGATAGAAGTTGTATATCTTATACACGCCAAAATTTGATTACGGTCGGATTTTGGTGTGTACCTAAAAAGTAGTCTAGAATAAAATAATGATTAGTATAGTCAATAGTGAAAAATTCTCTGATGAAGAAATCGTTGAAAAAACCCGATCAATTGACCAGGAATTTTATGCTGTGATTGTAGAAAGATATCAAAATAAGCTTTTACGCTATGCTACTAATTTAATCAGAGATGAAGATAAAGCGGTTGACGTGGTTCAATCGTCTTTCATTAAGGCCTTTATTAATTTGAAAGGTTTTAATATTAAAAAAAAATTTT
>DAOWAM010000009.1 GCA_030634585.1 bacterium | reverse complement strand
ATCTTCAATAAATTTCTTAACACTATTTTTTTCTCTTTTGTTTTCAGAATGCGCTTCATTATATTCTTCTGTATTTTCATTGTATGTTTTTATATTCTTTTCTACTAAAGATTGATTTACCTTCGGTAAAAGATCGGTTATATTTTTACCAGGATTTTGCACTTGTAACTGTTGAATAAATGAAGCGGCTTGTTGCGGAGATTGTTTCAATAACGCTTCAAATACGCCCGTTAATTCGTTTGATCCTTTGTCTGTACTATACTGTTTCATATCCTTTTCAATCTCGGTTTGCTTACTCATTGTTACTAAAGTATCAGCGCTTATTTTGCCATTGGCTGTATCATCAATCATTGCTTGTACGTTCCCGTGATATGCTACACCCTTGATTTCAGCATCCACATCCGGATCAGTATCAATATTTTTCCCTTTTTTTGCTTGTTTCTGTAAAATTTTCTTTAAAATCTCTTTGTCTTCAAAATTATCTGCCATCTCTGTAGTTATTTCGCCACCCTGATCAACATATTCTTGCAAAATAGCTTGTTGCTCTGTGTTATTATATTCTTTTTCTTTTTGTTTTAAAATATCACCTAATTCTTTTGAAGATTTTTTATTCGCTAATTTTTCCGCTTTTCTTAATGCTGGGCTCTTCGTTAATTCTTCTGTTTCTTTTTCTCTTCTATTCTGCATTAGTTGAGTATTAGCCAAAAATTCCTCTCTTTCTTCAGATTCTAATGACCAATCCTTACTGCTATTATTTATTTTATCAACTATATCTCCTTTAAATTCTCCTTTTTTAGCCAGTAATTGTGTTGCCGCCATTGCTTTATATTGATCTTTCCCTCTAGCAATTGATTTCAATCCTTCATTTGATTTTCCAGATAAACTAAGTTCTAATTTTGGAATAATATTCTTTTCTAATCCTTGGGCTTTACTGACCATCCCTACTCTTCGATAAGCCTTTGCCTTATCTGCACCATATTTTTGTTGATGTAATGCTTCTTTTTCCTTCCCTGTTTTTAATAGCCAGCCCAATCCTTTTTTTCCAGCAAGATTTTCTCTTGTAGTAGCTAAATTTGCCATTGTTTTGCGTACTGGTGTAGAACGTCTAATTTTTCCGCTAATAATTTTTCCGACTTTCCCCGGGGCAGCTTTTATCTTTCCAGCCACCTTACCAGCTAACGCGCCACCGGCAACGCCCATTGTTTGCGCCGTTTGCAAACCCATTAATAAGATCATAATACCAAAAATAAAGGCTAAAACACTTTTTGGATCGCCGGCCTGAGTTTCAGCGCCAGCAGGTATGCCAGTAGTGTTAATATAGCCTTCGTCATAAAGCACACCATTGGTTTTTTCTACTACCGCAAAAGCAAGCCATACGAAAAAAACCATTACTGGACCAATAATTACTTGTTTAAAAAACTTATCCCACCAATTTTTACCAACTAAACCTTTAGTAATTGGTAAAATATCAGCTGTAAAGACGGCTGGCGCCAACATAATTTGAAACCATAAATAAACAATTCGATAGATTAATAAAATAACAATTACCGCTATCACAATTATTCCAATGCCAACCATAATCAATCCTAAAATACTTGAAGCCAACATCTCTACCGAACTAGTCCCTCCCGGACCGGCCGAAGCATTTAATAATTTAGTAATTCCCAACAATTTAGCCATATTACCCGCTCCTGCTTCCTGAATTGCCGAAGCAAAAGTAAGCATCACAATTTGACCAAAATCAATTACTATCCCACAAAGAAATTTACTAAAATTGACTAACAACACGGCAATAATCATTTTTGGTAAAATTCGCTTATAAGAATAAGCAGACGCAGACGCAGAAAAACCAGAAATCAAAGTGCCAAATGCCATGATCAAAACAAATAAAATAAAAAACATATTACAAATGTCGCGAATAATTCCCCAACCAATAGTTACTGCTGTCGCATGGATAAAATTATTATACAAAGTTACTTTTATCATTAAACCAACTAATAATCCTAATAATTTACCTAGAACGGCAATAATCCAAGTTATTGGTGTACAAATAAGTGTTGTTAGAGTTTGCGCTACACTAGCCAATGTAATTCGAGGAAAAACTAAAACCACAACCACTATTAGAAATAAGGTAATTGCAAATCCTAATTTAAATCTTTTTGATTTTAATAATGACATAAAAGTAATATGATATTTTATTTATTTATTCCCCACTAACAAACTTTGGGTTCGTTATTTAGTTCGTTATTTAGAATTATTCACTGATAACCTCCACTGATGCGGATAATATTGCCGTAGTGATACCCATGCCACTACTTTCTAAAATATTGGCCCAATTATCCCAAACGGTTACCTCTATGGTAAATATGCCTAACTTAGTATAAGCATGTTGAAAAATAAATGGTCTTTCCACACAAGTTTGTTCTGCTAAACTGCCAAAATCCATATTATTACATCCCTCTTCAACTACTTCGCCTTCTTCATTAACTTCTCTTACTTTTTTATGATTCATTGCAGTTAAAGAATTAAGTGTTTGTATTTCATCTCCCCAATCTATTTTAATTTTCTGAATTGGCATTCTGTTAGCGTCGGCTGAAGCGTAAAAACCAAGTTGATAAGATAATCCAATTGGTATACTAGCCATATTATCAGAAAATTCAACAGAAGGATCTGAGGTAATAACTTGGGGATAACTAGCAACTGTTGCTGAAGTGTATTCTGCTGTATCCCAATCAAGCGTAACTTTTTGTTCTTCTTGTGGAAAAAGATCGGCAAAGTGATAAGCGTCTAACGAAGTTGATGGTAGTTCTTTGGTCACATATCCCCGTGGACTACCTAACCAATCATAAAGTTGATAATTATCATCATTTGTTCCATCCCAATCTGGATGTTGTCGATAATAAAGAGCGCCCACAGAAGCAGCATCTACTAATGAAATATTGGCAACTGCCAAATCCTGATAAAGAGATTGACTATTTGAAATTCCATTACTATCTATTCCACTATTATCATAAATGCGTAATCTTTTACCATCTATGGAAGGATATTGTAAATTGTTAATTCGGTTAGTATAAGCAACGGCCATACCATTCTCGTTGACAGGTACTTTGACAAGTGTTTGACAAGGACGAGTATTAATCTTTAATGCATCCTGACATAATGTAGAAGCATTCAAATCACTAAGAACCATTTTAAATCTATCTAATCTAAGATCATCAGCGTCTCTTTGACTAAACCTTTTATTATATATAGCATCTGGGTATTGATAAAAAAACCTATTTTTCTCATACGTTAGATTATTTACTTGTTTTACCACAAAATAAGGTAAAGTAGTTAATGGTGTTTTATTTAAATGTATCTCAACACCTGAACTCCCATGACAATCATCTTTATTTGTATATATACCATTTCCTGAACATGGACAGCTAGACCAGTTTTCAGTATAACTACTACCCACATTCTCATTATAACAGTCGCCAGACCAAGTTTCCAAAATGTCATAAATATTTTCATCTGCTTTTGCTAATGATACATCTCTTCTTTCATCATCGCTCGCCGCAACACAATACCATTGTTGATTAGGTAGTGGTGAATAACCAGTATTTGGATTATGTAAATCTTCATCCATACCAATATTAATTGGCAACCAAGTTAAACAAGGAGCAACCCTTTGATCATAATTAGGCGCACGTTCTAAACAATATCCAGACCAATTGGCTACTTTTTCTTCCGTCATTGCTGATTTTGCCATACAAGTACCTAAATCATCATCAGAACAAATACTGTCATTTTTTTCACCATTTTTTTCACAATTTACTGCTTTATTATCTGTATCTAATTCCGAACAAACATAATTAAAAATAGTTTCATCTACATCAAAATAACGTTTTTCCATTCCTTTTGTTCCATAACCAACCTTATAATAACTATCTTGACAACTATTGGATTGACAATAATTAACTTGTTGGTGATAAATATCCCACATCGAATTAGTAAACGGTGCGTCTTTTTCTGTGTAAGCGCGTGTTGCTGGTAATAAGATACATTTGTTATCTTGGCAAATTGAACCATTTAGACAATCATTGTTACTTGAACAAGACACACCATTAACACCCTCTTTAATTACCGAATCAAGATAAAAATAGTTGTTATCCTGATTATAATTTATTTGTAATTGATCCGGTAAATACTGGTCAGCGATTGCGATTCCCGAATAATCAATTCCGCCAGCATAAGAAACTTTTCGCTCGTCTGTATAATAATCCTTGTCTAAAAATGGCGAATCAGTTTCCCAACCAACACATTGGGCATTATTACCGTGACCAATTAATTGATTACATAAACCAAGTTGACTACAAACTGCTTGAGTTTGTCCACCGTCCAATTGTTGGACAAATGAATTTTTACACCATTCCCATTGCGCACAAACACGATCCGGTCGAACTTTCAAAATAATATTCGTATCGTTATTTTCGTCACCATTGACGGGGATAACTAATTCTTCAGATAGATTATTTTCGTACGTTGATTTACTATCATAATAATTATATGGATTGCTATTATCATTAAATAAAATACACCCTTCTTTTTTACTGACTTGTCCCTGACAAGAAGTTTCATCTAATTGATTATTTTTTAAATAATAATAATTTTGATCGGCATCTGGATCAGTAAATTTAGTACAACTAGCTTGTTGAGATGGACAAATTCCTACTTGATTTGAATAACCTGCTTCATTTGAATTTTTAATATTATAATTATCATAACATGCTTGATTAGTCCCTTGTTCAAACCAACCATTTAGTGATTGCCCGGCAATTACTACTCCCTCACGATATTCGCATAATTGATTATTTGCAGTTGGATCTTTGAAATAAACCGAATTACCGGCATTACCAATTGGCTTAAACTCAGTACAATTTTGTTGTTGTTCTCGACAAAGAATACTTCGATCGCTATTATATTTATCTGGATTATTTTTTAAATAAACGTCTTGATAACCTGATATTTGTCCATCATTATTATAACTTGCCAAACCAAATTGCTGACATCCTTTATCTACCGATAAACAATATTTTTGGGCGTCATTAACTAAATAAACCTTATTATCAGCAGGAATCGTAATATTATCGCTGATTAAATCATCCGTCGCATCTTGATTAAAAGTAAATTCAGTTGCCCGAGAAGAATTATGAGTATCAACCATTTCCTCGCAACCAACTGCCTGATCAGAACAAAGATGAGAAAAACCAGTTAAATAATGTGTTTGTTTGGTCGCGTCATAATATGTTTGGCAACCAAGAGTTGAATCAATACAACTCTCCGGAATCTGCCAAGAATCTTTAATAAAGTAAAGATTGGAGTTTTGTTGTAAAACAAAATTATCTAAATATAAATTGGTAAAACCGCTAAAAACAATGTTAGTTGGTACCGATAAACTACTACCAACAATTACTGGTCCTAAACGATAAGATTGCCACTGATTTTTTAAATCAACTGAACCGAATGATTGAGAATTATCAAAGCTGATATCTAAATTACCATTACCCTTGGCCCAAAAAGTAACTAAATAACTTCTGCCAACAATAATCTTATTTATTTCTAAAGAACGATTTGTCAAATTAGTAAGATATAAAGAACTACCAGGAAAATGCACTGATTCTGAGCTAATTTCTCCACTATTCCAATTATCTAAATTTCCACTTTCAAAATCATCAGACAAAATATTAACTACTTGATTAGCGTTGTTTCCTTTATATTCGCGACAACCAACACTGGAAGCCGAACAAGAACGTGATTGATCTGACAAAGCAGAAAAAGTACAAATTCCGGTTGTTGAATTATAACTAGCGCTATCAGGAAAATCTGTCCAACAATCACCTAAATCAATTTGTGTTGTTTTTCTTAATTGCTGACAATTCTCCGAACAAGTAATAGTTGCTTCAAAAATAGTCGGGTAAATCTGCCCCGCGTTATTATAAAAGATTCGACAATGCGGATTAATTGTCGCGTCCGTTTCATTGTCACATTTTCCATATACGGTATCATCGATAGAAACTTTTGCTGGTCCAGTAGTACCCGCTCTTAAAACATATTTTTTTAATTGATAACCAAAGTCATCTGAACCAACCCAAGTGTAATAAGCTTGGCAAGTATCATTTAGTTTTTGACAAGGACGAATATAAGAATAATATTCTTTAGCTTCTCCGCCTTGCGCTAGTTTTTCTAAATTAGTAAATTCCTCACAACCAACTTCCTGTGCCAAACAAGTTTCCCCATTAGGGATTAACGGCACTATTGGAATACTATTTTCAAATAAAGTCGCTGATTGATAATAATCATCATAACCAACACATTCAGCCGGACAAACATCATTTGGATTAACCACCGCCGGAATTTTAGTCGTTCCGACTGCCGAAGAATAAAATTGACAACCAACGTCCGCTGGTTGGCAAGTTAAAGCGTAATCATCACACGCCAATGAATTGTAGTCATCAGAATTAAGATCACAATCAATTTCCGCTGGAGATTGTCTTAGATAAACCTGATTTATTTGTCCATAATCAGTTAACGCTGGTAAATCAAATTCATTAATAATTGGCTGGCTGGTTTCCACTAATTGTACGCCATCGACCAAAATTGATCCTTGAGCAGTTGAATCTTGAAAAGAAGTACCGATAAATAAAGTAATTTCGTTAGTATTTGTTGGTACTTCGATTGTTTGCCAATACCGTTGCCAATCATAATTGTCTTGATCCCATTGATTATCATCGGCAATTATTGTTTCTTCGGAATCAGATTGAATTAATAAATTCCAAATGCCGGTAAAATTTTCTTGGTTTTTTATATAAACCAAAGCAGTAAAATAACGTGCATAATCTTGTGGTGTAATGACAATCGTTTGTGCAATTCCTTTGACGATTTCTTGTTGCTCGGTCACTATTTTAATCGCTTGCTGATCTTGATAACCATCGCTCACCGCGTAAATATCCGTCATCGATTGTCCAGCACTATTAATCCCTTGTCTTTCCCAAGGAGCAAACACATCTTCTGTCTCATCATTAGTATCACCGACAAAATCAGTAAAACTATTATTTAATATTAAATTAGTTCCTAAATCAGCCTGATTACGCAAATATTCATGGCAACCAACTGATTTAGCACTACATGTTTCCGCTTGTCGATTAAAATATAAATAGTAAGGATTAGTTAAATTACAGTCATTCTCATTAACTATTGTGCAGCTCGTTGACCCTTCGGGTACTACACAACTTCCCAAAGCGGGAATTTGACAACGACAACCACCAGGATAAGGACAACCAATATTGGCATCGACATGATCAATCCAACTACCACTATTGATAGCATAATTTAAGGTATATTGTTGACAACCAGCGGTTTGCGCGTCACAACCTTGATTATCTAAAGTATCAGCTAAATAATAAGCTGACTGACCGTCAGTTTGTCGTTGATATCCGAGACAAGAAGAAAATTGCTGATCACAAGAATCACCCTGAAAACGCCAAATCTTTTTTTCTGCCACACAATAACCATAAGTAAGACAACTTCCGTCTTCTGCTTCATCAATACAATTTTGTCGATCAAGACAAACTTCTTGTCGTTCATTAGAACCATATAAGGGTAAATTCCCATAACCCATTATTTGGCAACGACTTGCTGGTGCCTTTAACACCCAATTAGGATCAACTAAATGATAAAAAGGACTTTGATCATCATCAAATTCATCAATCAATTGTTTTAAACTATACTGTGAAAGAAAAAGTGATGGATCGTTTTGTTTCATTAAATTAGCGGCAATTTCTAGTCCTAATGGTACAATTCGATTAGCACGTAATATTTTAATTTTAGTTAATATCTCATCAATATTATTCTTGTCTAAAATTAAATCAATATCACCATCTGCCTCTGCTTGTTTAATTGTTTTTTGCTGTTGAATTGCTTGAGCAAATCTTTGATCGATAACACAATTATTCACTTGTTGATATGCTGCGTTCTCTGGACACAACATTAATTCTTTCAATACATCGACTTGTCCTCCTTGTTTCAAATTAACGCGCGATAAACCAGTAAAAAGTGTATTAACTGGTTCTTTTGTAAGATTAGAAATTGTAGTAAATGTTTTATTTTCACTAGTAACCGAATCGGGATTAGTCTCCTCATTGAACCCCTTTTCAAAAATCTGTTTTACTAATTGCGACATCAATGTACCCATAAAAACATTAGCCGTATCGGCTAATAAATCACCGGTATATGTTTTTAAACTAGTATCGGCGTTTTCTACATTTTTTTCACCTGCTTTTTTTACTAACGCAGATGGAGTTTTAACAATATTAGAAATTGCCGTATTCATTGATGTTATTCCCCCAGATGTATTAATCTGATCCCACGTTTGTTTATCAGTCACCTTGTTGGTAATAAATGAATCTAGATTACTAGCCATACTTAATTCTATGCCAATATCGCTATTTTCTGGACTCAGCATTTTTTGCATGTCGGCCAAACTAGTTGCTACAGATTCATTGGGTAAAACTAATTTTCCATCTTTATCAATTAATGATTCAGTTAATTGTGTCAGTTGCTCTTGCCATTTAATTGCCTGATTACTATATAATTTAATCCGTTTCCATGCATCAGTACAACTTGAATATGATGCGCCAGCACAACTACTATCATCACTATAATACAATTTTGAACATTCAAAATATTCTTGTTCTTCTGCTTCAAGCAAAGATTCTTCGTTTAGTGTCAAACAATATTGGCTAACTTTACTATAATAATCAAGCGGACGAACAGAATTACCATCCACTATTCTCTGTGGATAATGGTTTGCTTTAATTTCCTCTTTATTGGCACGATAAAGCGTGATAACTGCTAAAACATCTTTTATTTTATTTTTTATCGCTGTTTTCTCACTTTCTTTTGCTTTATCAGAAATCGCTTTTATTTGTTCAACTATATCTTGTACAATCACTTGCTGATTGGCTAAACCATATTCATATTCGTTGTCTTCATTCGGAACGCCACAAATTATTTGTAAATCTTCTTTGGCTGGCGTGTCTAAAATCTTTGGATCCGTACTAATTAATACAGTAAGATCGGTTAAATATTTCTTTAAGGAGCCTTCTCTCAATTCAGTATCAAAAGCAAATAACTTTTTTTTACTCGCTTCTTTTAATCGTTGGTTAATTTTGCTTAACGAACAAGCCTTCTCCGGATCAAATATTCCCTCGATCGTTTTATCTAAATTAGTAGCATTTCTTAATAATGTTTCTTTTGATAAATTCTTATTTAAATTAGTCAACATTTTTAATTTAATCGTTGGATCGATTGGGTCACATAAGCTTTGATTAATAAAACCGGTACTTTGCGCCAGCGTATTAATAAATTCTCCTCCCGCGGCATCACCCATTTTGGTCCAATAATGAGGATCTGTCAAAAAAGCTGGTTTTTCTCCTGCTCCTCCACTGGCTAAATATTTGGCGGTATCACGCGCCATATTATTTAGCACTAGATTAATACCATTTTTAAATAAAACTGGTACTAAACGTTTATAAGCCGCAGAAACAACGTCTTTTGTTGCATCCCAGACAGTTTTTGCCGTATTTATAATTGCCACAAATGGCGATACCGCCCGCACTGGTTGCGGAACTAATAAAGCAGGACTAACTAAAATAAAAGTCAAACTTAATAAAAGAAAACTGATAGCTAATTTCTGATAAAAACTTTTTTTAAACATATGCTACTTTTTAATTTTATTATTTTTGTTGATTTGATTATTCATTAATAACTTGTTCGAAAATATTTTTTAAATCTTGATCGCTAAGTTGATTTAATGTTTGCAAATCAATACCTTGTTCGATTAATAATTGTCGTAGTTGATCTGAAGTAAGTGTTTCCAAATATTGTTTAATTATTTGATTTTCTTCCACATCAGATAAATTAGATAAATCTAAATTTGTTAACTGATCATTATCTGTTTCTATCGGTTGCGTTTCTTGTAATTTAATTAAATCTGTTCCCGTTTGTTGCACTGTCTGTTGATAAAGTTCAAGTAAGGTTTGATCATTTACTTGTTGTAAAATATCTTGATCCATTCCGGCTAATTGTAGGGCTTGACGAATTCTTTCGGCGCTAATTTCCGTTTCTTCTTGTTCTTTTACTTCTATTTGTTGTTCTACTGGTTCAATATTTATATTTGCCGGTGTTGATTGTGGGTCAAGCGGATTACTACCCGCGTCAATTTCTTCTTTATCATTATAACTATCACTGTCCGAATCGGCAAGATAAGGACTAGTTTGATAATTAGCATTTTCTATCAAATCAGTTATTCCGTCATCGTCCGTGTCTTTCATTTGTGACGCGTTTAATTTATTTTGTAGTTCGGCCAAGTCAATTTGACTTAAATCAGCGGTTAATTGTGAATCAATTGGTTTAGCAAATGGTTGATAAATCTGATTGTATATTTGGTTAGCACCAAATAATATTATCCCAATAGCTAAAATAATAAATCCAATTAAATATAATTTTTGTTTTGCGTTAATCATCTTTTACTCATTGATTTACCTTATTATATATAATAATTATATACCAACAAAAATAAAATGTAAACGCTATAACAGACAGTAATTGAATTAATAATGCTTTATATTATTTGTAATTATTAGCATTGTTGGTATTACAAAACTCGCCTCTTTTTTAAGAGGCGAGTTTTAAACTATTTTTTATAATTTTTAATATCCCATTCCACCAGGCATTCCACCAGGTATTCCACCGGGCATTCCTCCAGGCATTCCACCACCGGCTGGTCCACTGGCTGGTGGAGCTGGTAATTCAGCCACCACTGCTTCCGTAGTCAAAATCATAGCGCCAATTGAGGCGGCATTCTGTAGAGCAGAACGAGTTACTTTGGCTGGATCAATAATTCCTGCTTTAATTAAATCTTCGTAAGTATCAGTAGCAGCGTTATAGCCAAAATTAGGTTGATTGACTAATTCTTGTTTAACTCGATTGGCCACTACCGCGCTATCTTTACCAGAATTTTCCGCCAAAGTTCTAATTGGTTCTTCTAACGCTCGGCGTAAAATATCTATGCCAATTTTTTCTTCGCCGGATAATTTAATTTTATCTAACACTGGCAAACATTTGAGTAAAGCCACGCCACCACCGACCACCACTCCTTCAGCGATCGCCGCTTTGGTTGATTCTAATGCGTCTTCAACTCGCAATTGTTTTTCTTTTTGTTCCGTTTCCGTAGCTGCACCTACTTTAATCACTGCTACTCCCCCAGCTAATTTTGCCAATCGTTGTGCCAATTTATCTCGATCAAAATCAGAAGTAGATAATTCAATAGCGCGTTTAATCTGATTAATTCTTTCTTCGATTTGTTTTTGTTTGCCTCGTCCTTCAATAATTGTGGTATTTTCTTTGGTAGCAATTATTTTTCGCGCTTGTCCCAAATCTTCTGGATTAGTATTGGCTAATTTTAAACCAACTTTTTCTGAAATTACTTTTCCACCAGTAGATACGGCAATGTCGGTCAATATTTCTGTTCGTTGATCGCCAAAGCCAGGCGATTCGATCGCCAAAGTATTAAAAGTACCACGAATTTTATTCACCACTAAGGTGGCTAACGCTTCGCCTTCTATTCCTTCGGCAATAATTACTAAATTCTTTTTACCAATTTTAGATAATTTTTCTAATAAGGGAAGAATATCGGCAATCGCGCTAATTTTTTGATCAGTAATTAGCAAATTAACATCTTCATAAACTGCTTCCATCTTTTCTGGATTAGTCACTAAGTAAGGTGAGACATATCCTTTATCAAATTGCATTCCTTCCACTACTTCTTTTTCAATGCCAAAAGATTGTGATTCTTCTACCGTAATAATTCCATCTTTGCCCACCTCTTTGATCGCTTCCGCGATAACTTTACCAATTTCCGGATCATTGGCCGAAATTGTGGCAATATGTTTAATATCTTCTTGACTAGCCACCGGTTTAGCCACATTTGTTTTTAATTCATCAATTACCTCTTTAACTCCCAACTCAATGCCTTTTTTAATTAACATTGGATTAGCGCCAGCGGCTACATTTTTAATCCCTTCGGTAATAATCGCTTGCGCCAAAATAACCGCCGTGGTCGTTCCATCTCCTGCCACATCGTTAGTTTTTGAAGCAACTTCTTGCACTAATTGTGCTCCCATATTTTCAAATTTGTCTTTTAATTCAATTTTTTTAGCCACAGTTACCCCATCATTAACAATCGACGGAGCGCCAAAACCTTCGTCTAAAGCAACGTTTCGACCACGTGGACCTAATGTTACTTTTACTGCGTTGGCTAATTGATCAACTCCTTTTTTAAGCGCCGCGCGAGCTGCTTCGCGGTAAAGAATTTGTTTTGCCATAATTTTTGTTGTTAATTGTTTATTTTTTGATAATTGCTAAGATATCTTCTTCGGAAATAATCAGATATTTTTCATTGTCCATTTTTATTTCATCTGGACTGTATTTCTTAAAAACCACTCGCTGACCAACTTTTACATTGATTGGCACGCGTTGACCATTATCTAATAATTTTCCTGATCCAACCGCAACTACTTCGCCTCGTTCTGGTTTTTCTTTTTCGGCAGTATCGGGTAAAACAATGCCTGATTTAGTTATTTCTTCTTGATTAATTGGTCGAACGATTACTCGGTCTCCCAATGGTTGAAGATTAATTTCTTTTACCATAAATTTTAAAATTAATGATTAAAATGTTCAAATAATTTTGGAATAATTAGAGTGTTAATTAGCACTCTATCGACGTTACTGCTAATTATT
>DAOWAM010000012.1 GCA_030634585.1 bacterium | reverse complement strand
CCTACTGTATGCGGAAAAGATTTAGTTGTTGTCTCTATTAGTTTCTATTATTAAATAGTTGTCAAGCGTTTATTCTACTAATTTAGATAGTTCATTAGCCAAGACATCGATGTCTTGTCTCGCTTGTTTTATTAATCGTCTGTCTTGATAACCAGATACACCGGGGTGCGCAGGGAAAGCAGTGCAATAGGAGCAGCAACCTTTCGTTACTCCCGTATAGCTTTGGTTGCCATAAAAAGCCTGCCTCCCTATTTCGCCGTAAGAACCATATTTTAATCGCGTAATTAAATCCGGATCGTAATCCGCATATTCTTTTCCCCCTAGGTTATATCGAATTGAAACGGTCGCCACGTTAAAATTAATTCCTACTTGTTTTAATATTTTTACTAAATAAGTTATTCCGTCACCCGTTTCGATATATTCAGTCACCAATAAAGTTTTACCTAATTTTTCTTTTTTAGAAATAATAAATTCTCTTAAAGCGTCAATATCTTTTGGCCCACGATTCTGTCCACTAGCTAAAAAATACGTGTTAATTTGTTTCTTGCCCACCTTTTTTCGTTGTTGATTAATTATCTTTCTTAATAACAAAGAAACTAATCGCCCACTAGCGTCATCGCTCAAAATAGTATCATAATCGATAATATTTTCTTTTAATTCGAGTATTAATCGAGCCAAGACATTAATTACCTTTTTTCTTTTTAAAAAATGGGTCTCTATCCTTTCTTCTAATAACTTAAAATCTATTGCTTCTTTTATCTTCTTATCTGCTTTTTCATCATCTAATCGTTTAGGTATATTAATTTTAAAATTGCTTGGTTCTTTTTCAAAAGACATTTCTTTTAAATTAATATTAAAATTATTATTTAATCTAGCAACTTAGATAGTTCATTAGCCAAGACATCGATGTCTTGCCTTAATTGCGTTGCTGGTCCACGATCTTCGTCGGACAAAACGGGGTAAGGCAAAATACTATAATTATCTTTTCGCACTCCAAGACCCGTGCCATGATAAAGTAACGAGCCAGCTAGGCCTCCCGCGACACCATACCTTAGCCGTTCAAGTAAGATCTGGTCGTAATCGTTTTTTAAACGAGTATTAATCTGCGCCGCCGCTATTTCGAAATCGATATCATGTCTAATCAAAATATCCGTTAAATGAGCCATACTACGCCCTGTACTAATTAATTCAGTGACCAATAAGACTTTCCCTAGCCCCTCTTTTTTGGAAACAATAAATTTCTCCATCTCCGATTCTTGCTCCATACTACGATGACGACCAGACGCTAAAAAATAAATTGGTATTTCTTTTTTTCCTATTCTTTTCCTTTGCTTATCAATTATCTTTTTTAAAAGTAACGAGACGGGTCTTCCGTGAATATCGTCACTAAGAATGGTATCATAATCAGTCATAGTTTTTTTCAATTCAAGGACTAATCGAGCCAGTGCTTTAATTACTGCGCTTACACCTTCCCTTTCTTCTTTAAAGTCAAGGTCACCATTTTCATCAACAAGCCATTTTGTTTCTTTCTTTAATAAAAAAGGGGTTTTAATTCTTTTCTCTAATAATTCAAAATCAATTATTTCTTTTATTTTCTTTTCTGCTTTATCGTAATCTAATCGCTTTGGTACAATTGATTGATTGATTGATTCTTTTTCAAAAGACATTTCTTAGAAATTAATATTAAATTAATACTTTAATCCAATAATTTAGATAATTTTTTAGCCAATACATCAATATCTTGTCTTACTTGCTTCATCAACACGGTACTTCGATTTTTGGCTAAAATGGGATGTGGTGTATTAATATGTTGACTTTTCCGTACTCCGCTATATATTACCTTGCCATACAAAGAGTCCATTCCACTTTTATCCCTAGCCAAACCATATTTCAATCGTGTAACTAAATCCTGATCGTAAAATTTATGCTTATCTGGATTATATTTAATAGAAACGGTAGCTACATCAAAATTAATTCCCTCTTCTTTTAATATTTTTACTAAGTAGGTTATCCCTTCCCCTACCGAAATATATTCGGTTACTAATAAAGTTTTACCTAATTTGTCTTTTTTAGATTTTATAAATTCTTTTAATACCTCTATTTGTTGTAATGTACGATGTCGTCCGCTAGCTAAAAAATAAATTGGTAGACCCTTTTTTCCTATTTTTTTCTTTTGCTTATCAATTATCTTTTTTAGCAATAAAGAAACTAGTCGTCCACTCGCATCATCGCTTAAAATGGTATCGTAAGTCGTTATATTTTCTTTTAATTTAAGAACCAGACGAGCCAATGCCTCAATCACAGGTTGATCAAAGAAAAATGATTTACTTTTTTCCAGAAATAATGGTATGTTTATCGCATTGTTTATTTTTTCTCTGACTGACAAATTTTCTGTTTTTCTGATTTCTGGCATTTTTATTTGTGTTTCTTGAGTCATCTTGTTTTAATTTAAAAATTACGTAATTGAGCAGAAAATTGTTTTTCTAATTGTTGGACAATTTTATCTTGTAATTGACTAATTTCCTGTTGAATTAAAGTATGATCATCTGATTGAATTATTAAATGAAAAGCCAGATACTTTTTGGTCTTTCCTAACTTTGGTGCTTGATATAAATCAAATAAATCAATCTGTTTAATCATCGGGGAGACTTGTTTGATTGCACTAACTAAATTAGCATAGGCTGTCCCTTTTTCTACCACGAAACCAAGGTCTCGTTCCACGGGCGGATATATTGACGGGGTTTTGAAAATGATTGCTTGGTCTTTCATTAAAGCAATTAATTTAGTTAAATTAATTTCGAAACCACCACAGCCCTGTTTTATTTTACCTAAAGTTCCGATTATTTGTTGGTCAATTTTAATGGAAGCACTTTCTTTAACATCAAAAATCTTTCGACAAAGCTCACATTTATTTGGAATTGGTAAAAAATTAATTCTACTTTCATCGATTTTTAATTTCTCTGCTAAATAATTAATTATTCCTTTTACACAATAAAAAATTTCTTCTGTTTTGGCTGATTGAACAATTATTCCGCTAACCATTGTTGGTTCATTAATTTGTTGTGAGGCAAGATATTGATTTAGATAAATATGTCCTACTTCGAAAACTTTAAATTGTGAAAAATGTAATTTATTCTTTTTAATTAATTTTAATAAATTAGGTAACAAACTAATTCGTAAATACTTTTGATCAGGATTTAATGGATTAGCCAATTGAATGTGTTGGTTAATTACTGGTTGAGATTCCGTTTCTCCGTAAAAAGAATAATTATAAACTTCAGTAAATTCTAAATTAGCCAACCAATTCTTAATTTTTGATTGCCAAAATAATAAATTGTTTGCTTTAACCGCTTGGCTAACAATAGAAAGTGGTTGTGGCTTAATTGATTGATAACCAACTAAACGCATTATTTCTTCCGCTAAATCCGGCATTAATTGTAAGTCGGGACGCCAGATCGGCGCAGTTATTACCCAACCCCGTTTTTGTGAGATAAATCGTCGAACACCTCGCCAATCTTTTTTAGACGAAAAATTAGCAATGGTTGTTTTAATTATTTTCTTGGCACTACTACTAGCATGAATTACTTTGTTCTTACCCAAATAAATCCCCACGTGTCCGATTCCTTCCGGAAAAGTTTTGTCAAAATAAGGTTTGTTTCCCTTGGCAAAAACTAAATCACCAGACAAAGCGTTAACTAAATCAATCGATTCGCCTTCGTTGATTTGCATGATAGAATTACGTGGCAATTCGACGCCAATTTGTCGATAAAGATATTTGGTTAGCGAAGAACAATCAAATATTTTTGGCGCGTCTAAAAAAGTACTAACCCCATAACGAAATGGTTTATTTAGTTGTTGTTTAGCTAATTTAATTATTTCTTTTCTTAAATCTGTTTGTTTTATTTGACAACCAATTGTTTCTAATACAGAGGTTATTTTATTTGGAGTAAGCGCCACACCTAAAAATTCATTTATTTTATCAGGAAAAATTAAAATCTTCTTTCTTCGTATCAATCGTTGTTCAAATAATTTATTAGTTTGACTAAATAAACAACTATCTATTTTACTATCAGATATTTTTTGAAATAATTGAACAGCGCGTTGTAGTCCAAATAATGGAAAATTGACTGGTAGACCTTTTTCAAAACGAATTGCCGATTCAGTGCGCAAATTAAATTGTCGTGAAGTACGACGAATATTTACTGGATCAAAATTAGCCGATTCTAAAATAATATTTTTAGTGTTTGCGTCAATTTTAGAGCTATCTCCACCAATAATACCCGCCAGAGCAATCGCTTTTTTATTGTCAGCAATAACTAAATTATTGGCTGATAATCGATATGTTTGCTGATCTAGTGCGATTATTTTTTCTCCTTGTTTCGCTAAACGAATAATTATTTTTCCATCAGTTAATTTATCGGCGTCAAAAGCGTGTAGCGGTTGTCCAATTTCTGCCATTACATAATTAGTTATATCAACAATCTGATTAATTGACTTAATGCCAATGGCGTTTAATCGCTGTTGTAACCAACGTGGTGAGGGCTTTACTTGAATATTAGTCAAACGGATGGCAAAATAGGCTGGACAAAGTTGATTATTTTCAACTTTAATATTTAAAGATTTATTGGCTAATTTTTTATCTGCAAGATTTACTTTCGGTAAATCGGGTAAAAATTGTTTTCCTAATAAAGCAAAAATTTCTCGCGCAAAGCCCCAATGAGAAAATAAGTCGGGTCGATGAGTGATTGATTTATTTTCTATTTCCAGAATAGTATCACTTAATCCTAAAACATTACTAATTGGTTCACCAATTTTTGCTTGTTCATCTAAAATTAGAATTCCAGCGTGATCTGGTCCTAATCCCAATTCATCTTCCGCACAAAGCATACCCGTTGATGTTACCCCCCTAATCACCGCTTCTTTAATTTCTACACCATTTGGTAAACAAGCGCCGATCAAAGCCAATGGTACCATCTGTCCCACTTTAATATTGGGCGCTCCACAAACAATTTCTAATTGTGTTTTTTGACTTTCTTTAGGTAATTTAGTAAGCGCGGTAACTAATTGTAAACGATCGGCTTGTGGATGTGGTCGAATCGCTAAAATTTTTGCTACCACTATTTTGTCTAAATGTTGACCTGACTGTTTAATTACCTCTGCCTCGGCAACTTGATTAGTTAAGCGCTCCGCCAACTGTTGAGGAGATAAATCAAAATTAACTATTTTTTTTAACCATTGATAAGATAATTTCATTAGAACTGCTGATTAAATCTTAAATCACCCCTATGGAACCAACGAATATCATTAATTTTATACTTAATCATTGCTAATCGATCTAAACCAATACCAAAAGCAAATCCCGTATATTTATTTGCTGGATAGCCTACTTCTTGAAAAACTCGCGGATGAATCATGCCACAACCCAAAGCTTCAATCCAACCAGTTTGTTCACAAACAGAACATCCCTTACCATGACAATTAAAACAACTAATATCCATTTCCAATCCTGGTTCAACAAATGGAAAATACTCTGGCCGTAAACGAAACTTAATTTCTTGTTGAAAAAAATCTTTTAAGAAATCTTGTAAAGTATGAATTAAATTGGATAAACTAATCTGTTGATCAACAACAAGCCCTTCAATTTGATAAAATGTGTGTTCGTGTCCAGCATCAGTCGCTTCATGACGAAAACATTTACCAATTACTACTGTTTTTAAAGGCGGTGTTTGTGATTTCATTACCCTAATTTGCATCGGTGAAGTATGTGTTCGTAATAATAATTTTTCGTTTTTAGTAGTTTCCTTTATTAATTGAGGATCAAACTGAAGATTATCTTTCTTTAAATAAAAAGTATCCCACATATCACGAGCTGGATGATCGAACGGAATATTTAAAGCGGTAAAATTATAATAATCTGTCTCTACTTCTTTCCCTTCTAAAACCTGCCAACCCATCGAAGTAAAAATATCAGATACTTGTTGTCGCACACGAGTTAACGGATGAAGATATCCAAGTAAATATTTTTTCCCTGGTAAGGTAATGTCGATAGCCGTTGAATTATCTTTTGTCGATTGACATTCTAATTCTTGCTGTCGTTGTTTTAACCACTGGTTAATCTTTTGCTTTAATTGATTAAAAGCCTGCCCAGCAATCGGCTTTTCTTCGTTAGATAATTTACCAATTCTTTTTATCAACTGCGCTAGCTCGCCTTTTTGACGAGCTAAATATTTCTTTTCTATTGCTAATAAATCAATCGATTGTTGAACAGAAAAAATCTCTTCCTTAATCTTTTTTTCTAATTGTTTAATCTTATCTAACATTGTTTCGTCGATTATGTATTAAAAAGAAGATTTCAATTGACACGAAGAAAAGTGATAGAAAAATAAAGTTAAACCAACCCAAAATATGTAATTCTTTAAATAATAAGCTAAAAATTACTATCCCTGCCAACCAAAACGACTGACGCCAAGAAATCAAAATCTGACGAAAAATAGACGCTTTGTTAAAACGAATCCGAATAATAAAACCAAATAAAGAAAAACTACCAACTAACGCCGAAGCTAAAGCTAAATAAAACGCTATTCTACTCAATGCTCCACTTCGTTGCGGATCAATAAATAAAATAACAATTAACCACAATAACCAACAGATTCCCGTATAAATAGCCGTTAAATGAAGATATTTTTTGACTGTCATTTTATTAAAATTATTTAATATAATTGTATTTTAGCATAAAAAGAATAATTTTGCCAATTGTTATTTAGTCCCTGATAAAATTAACCCGGTCAAACAACGAGTAATTACTGTTGTTTTACCAGTTCCCGCGCCAGAAATAACTAATAACGGTCCATCCTCAGATCGTTGTTGCTGATTTGACACAGATAAAATTTGTTTTGATTTTGTTTCAGGTATAAAAATTAATAAATTTATATTATTTTAGCACGTCGCCAATTTATCAACAACATTAAAATAAAAATAGCGCTATTCAATAGCGCTATTTTTATTATTTTTTGATTATTTTTTTATATCTTAAACAACCGACGGGCATTAGCTTCTGTAATTTCTTCTATCTCGGAAAAAGATAATTGTCTTATCTGTGCAATTTTATCAATGATATATCTAGTATAGATTGGTTCATTCCGTTGACCACGATACGGTTCAGGCGCTAAATAAGGACTATCTGTTTCGGTTAATATTCGCCCCAATGGGATTTTTGCTATTACTTCTAATAATTCCGGCGAAACGTTTTTAAAAGTAATTGGTCCATTAAAACCCAAATAGAAACCTAATTTTAGAAATTTTTGCGCTGTTAACCAATCAGCTGAAAAACAATGAATTACCCCAGTAATAGGATAATCATTTTCCTTTAATAATTCAATTAAATCTACATACGCGTTTTGTTTCGTAATATTTTGGTGAGCATTACGACAATGAATAATTACCGGCAAATTTAATTTACGCGCTAACGCCAAATGTTCTAAAAAAATCTTTTTTTGCAAAGCAATGACTTCTGATTGATTGTTAGCTGGTAAATGATAATAATCTAAACCCGTTTCACCAATTGCCACTACTGACGAGTGTGCTGCTAAACGCCAATATTCTTCTAATGAAAACTCTTCTTGTTGAGTATTAGTCGGATGTAATCCAATCGCTGAATAAAGGTATTTTGGATGTTGTTTGGCTAATTGTATTGCTCTCTGACTATCTGTCCATTGACAACCAACATTAATGATCGCCTTTATTCCGCCAATTGAACTACGCTTAATCACTTCTTGATAATCTTGCTGAAAATTAGCAAAATTTAAATGCGCATGAGTATCAATCATGAATTTAATTTAAAATAATTCAAATTAGCAAATTTGTGCAGAAAACTTTCTTACTCTTAAATAACCGTTTGTAATCCTTTCAATGCTTTCGGTAGAAGAGGTAATAATACTTTTGCTACATTAATTAAATGTGGCGCTACTTGTGATTTAGCCAATAATCCCCCCACCCCTAACTTGGCAACAAAAAAAAGTAATAAACCTATCGTTAAACTTCCTTCGACTAAACCTAAAAAAGCGCCAATAAATCGATTAATGGTTTTCAAGCCGGGTAATTTGGTAAATACTCCAAATACTTTATCTATTAAACCAAAGGCAAAAGCGGTTAAACGATTAAAAATAATATACAATAAAATAAAAGATACTATTTGCGACACTAAAACGCTACCACCTAATAAAAAAGTAATTTGGGGGGCCAATAAAGGATAAAAACGACTTGCTAACAAAGCACCCATCGCCACTCCTAATAAGCCACCAATTCGGCGAATAAAACCAAACCAAAAGCCATACCAAACAAAGCCAAAAACAATTAAAATTAAAATGAAATCAAAAATAGACATAAATTTAATTTAAACGAGGAAAAAGATTTCGACCTTTATATATTTTTGTTTTAAGGGGTAAATTACCCCAATGAATAAATTTTGCTAAATTATTTGCTTCAGATAAATTAATTCCTAAATATTCTAAAATGGAAGAAGCGGTTTTGGGCATAAATGGAAGTAACATTAACGCTAACTGACCAATCGCTTCCAAAAGATTATAAAGAATTATTGCCACTTTTCGTTGATCAGTAGTAATTAATTTAAAAGGTTGCCATTTCTGAATATAAATATCTAATTGTTTAATCAAACGATTTATTTCTTTCAAAGCTCGATCGAGAGATAAAGAATCAATCAAATAATTTTCTAATTCTTGCCAAGTATGATCAACTATTTCTTCAATGGTTTGTTCTTCTAATTTTACCATTTTCTGTTCTTTTCGTGAAACAGTTGGAATTTGTCCAGCAAAATATTTTTCCGTCATGGCTAATACACGACTAACCAGATTACCCAAACCATTAGCTAAATCAGATTGATAAACTTCTCTAAAATGTTCTTCGTTAAAATCGCCATCGGAAAAAGTAGGAATTTCTTTAATCAAATAATAACGAAGCGGATCAACTCCATATTTCTTTGTTAGCTCTTGCGGATTAATTACATTGTCTAACGATTTGCTAATTTTTTGTCCATCAATGGTAATATAATCATGGACCAAAATACTTTTTGGCAATGACAGTCCAGCAGATAATAACATTGCTGGCCAATAAATTATATGAAAACGCGCAATACCTTTACCAATAATATGTAAATTGGCCGGCCACCATTGTTTAAATTGTGACTGATCCCAGCTATAACCAATACCTGTTAAATAATTAATTAACGCATCAAACCAAACATAAATCACTTGTTTTGGATCATCGGGAACTGGTATCCCCCAACCATGCGCTCGTTGTTGAGAACGAGAAATACTAAAATCTTGCAAACCATTATCAATAAAAATAAGGGCTTCTTTTTTCCGTTTAGCCGGAACAACCTTTAATTTGTCCGAGCTAATTAATTCTTTTAATTGTTGTTGATAATTGGATAAGCGAAAAAAATAGTTTTCTTCTTCAATTAATTCCGGTTTAGTATGATGCTCTGGACAAAGTCCATCTACTAATTCATCTTCTGTATAGAATGATTCGCAACCAACACAATAAAGTCCGCGATATTTTTTCTTATAAATATCCCCTCTTTTTTTACATAATCGCCAAATTTGTTGCGCGCCAGGAAAATGCTTTTTTTTATCTGAGGTATGAATAAAATTGTCAAAAGAAAGATTTAATATCTTTTTTAAATCAATAAATGTTTGTGCGTTTTTTTGGCAAAGTTGTTGAACGGTCATTCCTGCTTGCTCGGCCGCTAATACATTTTTTAGACTATTTTCATCAGCGCCAGTCAGAAAAAAAACGCGATCATTAATTAAACGATGCCAACGCGCTAAAACATCAGCTAAAATAATTTCTTGCGCAAAACCAAGATGTGGTCGCGCGTTAACATAAGGAATAGCGGTAGTTAGATAAAACTTCTTAGACATATTTATTTATTGATAATCTTAATCTATTTTGTTTATTATAACATTAAAATTGGCGTTATCCAAATTTATTTAGTAAAAAATAAAACATCAAAAAATATTTGATGCTTTTTAGATTAAAAAACTTATTTTTTGGCTTCAATGGCAACGACAAATTCTCCTTTAATCTTAATCTGTGATAAATTATCTAAAATTGTATTCCCGGTTTCACGATAGATTGTTTCAAATTTCTTAGTTAATTCACGAAAAACAATTATTTTTCTGTCATTGATTAAAGGAGCAATAATTTTAATTGTTTTTATTAAACGATGGGGAGATTCATAAAAAATACTGGTATATTTAGATTGAGAAATATTTTCCAATATTTGTTGTTTTCTCTTTTTTGTTGGTAAAAATCCCCAAAAGATAAAATGATCTGTTGGTAGCCCAGAAACACTCAAAGCAGTAGTAACCGCCGAAGGACCAGGAATAGGGATGATCTTAATTTGTTGATTATTCTGTAAAGAAGACTGATTAACAAAATGCTGTAATAGTTGCTTAACCAATTTATTGCCCGGATCAGAAATACCAGGCGTACCAGCATCAGTAATTAAAGCTATCGTTTTATTATCAGCGACTTGTTTAATAATGTAATTAGTTTTTTGTAAACGAGAATGTTGATGATAGCTTAATATTGGCGTATTAATATGATAATGTTGTAACAAAATCTTACTATGACGGGTATCCTCACAAAGAATTAAATCGACTTTCTTTAAAACTTCTAAAGCGCGCAAAGTAATATCATCTAAATTACCAATTGGTGTCGCTACGACATAAAATACCTTATTCATTATTTACAAGATTAATTACAAGAAAAAACTCGATCAGCATAATTATTATACGGATTCCAATATAACCAACCATCTAGTCCAGCGTCTAAAATCGCTTGTTTCTGTTGACACATTAATGTTCTGTCATAGATTGCCCCCATGTCAAAGGCTTGTATCCATGGTCTAATCTTTTGATAATTATAATCCGACAAATTATTTATTGCTAATTCTTTTTTTGTTTCATCATTATTCATTGATTGTTGATTAGCAATAAAATCGTCGAGTTGTTTTTTGGCTTGTTCTAATGTCCTAGTAATAATTCGATACGGATGTTTAGCCGGTTGATCAATTCCTTCAAACCCAGGATAATAATGTGAAGGATAAACCATCGGGCAAACATAATCAAAATAAGGCAAAGCGTCTAACAAACGTTGCCCAATATTTAAATCATCTGCTGGATCCCATAACGCCAAACCAAATAAATCAGCTGAATAATATGCGGGAAAATCTTTTAATTGTTGATGTAAATAACTAAAAAATTGACTCATTACTTGATGTTTGGGAATGTTAGAGCGGTAAAAAGGATAGTCGATCAAAGAAAGACGGCCATCACTAGGGAAACGAATGTAATCAAAATTTATTTCATCAAAACCCAAATTAATCGCTTCTTTGGCCAGGGCAACATTATATTTCCATACATCTCGCGCGCTGGGATCAACCCATGCAATACCTCGGTTATT
>DAOWAM010000040.1 GCA_030634585.1 bacterium | reverse complement strand
ATGAAAATACTAAAGAAAAGTTTATCCCCAATGTGATTGAAACATCAGTTGGATTAGACCGGACCTTTTTTGTCTTATTTTGTAACGCTTATCAAGAAATTACCGGTGGACGAAGTAAAACGACTGAAACAAATAAAAAAAAGGAGATTGTTTTGCGTTTGTCAAAACAAATGAGCCCGATTAAAATAGCCGTTTTACCGCTAGCCAAAAAAGAAAAAATAACCAAATTAGCTAAAAAAATATTTGATTCGCTTTTACCTCATTATGTTTGTCAGTATGATGAGAGTAGCTCAATCGGTCGTCGTTATCGTCGACAGGATGAGATTGGCACACCTTACTGCCTAACAATTGATTTTGATAGTTTAACCGATAAATCGGCAACTATTCGGGATCGAGACACTATGAAACAAGAGAGAATTTTGATTAAAGAAATAATACCTTATTTACAAAACAAATTTAATGATGAACCAAGTTAATAAGAAATTTAAACTACCAAATGGTTTAACAGTTATTGATGTTTTGCAGAAAAAAACGCAAGCAGTAACTATTTTAGCGTTAATTCCGGTTGGGTCTCGTTATGAAAATAAACAACAAGCAGGCATTTCTCATTTAATTGAACATATGTTGTTTAAGGGAACAAAGCGTCGTCCAACTAATTTAATTATTGCTCGTGAATTGGATCGCGTTGGAGCGGAATACAACGCTTTTACTAGTAAAGATTTTACGGGTTATTATATTAAAATTAATAAGCAACATTTAGAATTAGCCTTAGATATTTTATCTGATCTATTATTTAATTCTGTTTTTGCCAATCCTGAATTAGCCAAAGAAAAATTAGTGGTAATGGAAGAAATCAAAATGTATGAAGACAATCCTTCGCTTTATTTAAATAGTTTATTTGAAAAATCCGTCTTTAAAAAATCATCTTTAGGAAAATTAATTATTGGCAATCGAAATAGTGTAAAACAGATTAGTCGACAGCAAATCATTGCTTATAAAAAGAAATTTTATCAGTCAAATAAAATGATTTTAAGTATTGCTGGTTCTTTCGATGAACAAAAATTAGCACGATATTTAAAGAAATATTTTTGTCCGAATAAAATATCTAAATCCATTCCCGCCACAAATAATTGGAAAAAATATCAAACGCTGGGTAAGAAATTTATCTGTCAACAAAAAAATACCCGATTTAGTTTTTATCAAAAGAGAACAAAGCAAGCACATTTAGCAATTGGTGTACCAGCATATTCTTATTTTCATCCTCGTTATTACGCTTTAAAATTATTGGCCATTATTTTAGGAGGAAATATGAGCTCTCGTTTATTTAGTGAATTACGAGTAAAACGAGGATTAGCTTATTCTATCCATTGTGCGATTAGTACTTATCAGGATGCTGGTTGTTTAGAAATACGAGCCGGTTTACCAACCAAAAAAGTTAATCAGTCGATAAAACTAATACTTGATGAGTTAAAAAAAATAAAGAGTTTTGGCGTCAATCCGACAGAATTATCATCCGCCAAAGAGTTTCTTAAAGGGAAAATGATTTTGAACTTAGAAGATTCTGCTAGTTTAGCTGTTTGGTATGGGCAACAATTTTTGCTCACTGGGCAAAATAATGATTGGCAAGATGAGGTTGCCAAAATTAATCAGGTAAGTTTGGCCGATATCCAAATGGTGGCTAAAGAATTATTTAATTCCCCACTAATTAATTTAGCGTTAATCGGACCAGCGCAAATTAAGCAACAAATAGATAAACAATTGATTAAATCATTATCTAATTAACACAACATATTAATTTTTTAAAATATTACCATTATGGAAGGAAACAAAGTTGTTAACAAAATTTATTTACAAATTTCTCCTTGGACAGTTATTCGAATACTGGCAATTATTTTATTGTTGGTATTTTTGTATTTGATTAGAGATGTGGTCCTCATCATTTTTACCGCTTTTATTTTAGCGGCAGCGATTACACCTTGGGTAGATTTAATGCAACGAAAAAGAATCCCGCGTATCATTGGAGTGTTGTTTATTTATTTAATTATTTTTGTAATTTTGACCGGGGTAGTTATTTTATTAATCCCAATAATTAGTGAACAGTTTGCTTCTTTGATTAAACAATTCCCGATTTTTTATAATAAAATTATCAGTGGATGGGGAGATTTAAGATCTTCTCTTAGTCAATATCGTTTATTAGATGTGGTTCAAAAATTTGTTGGTCAGCCGGTGGGTGATTGGTGGGGGGGGCAATCTTTATTAAATAAATTAGGCGGATTTTTTGGTGGCTTAGCTACTTTAGGTATAATTTTAGTTCTTGCTTTTTATATGGCCGTCAAGAAACAAGCAGTTCCACGCTTTATTAATTCAATTACCATTCCTAATTATAAAGATTATTTAGTCGAGATAAGTAATCGTTTACAAAAGAAAGTGGGACAATGGTTAAGAAACCAATTATTCCTATGTTTATTAATCGGTGGATTAACTTATACAGGTTTGTCTATTTTAGGAGTAAAATATGCCCTGATTCTTGCTTTATTAGCGGCGATTACCGAGATCATTCCTTTTTTAGGTCCTTATTTAGGAGCAATCCCGGCTATTTTGTTAGCTTTTATTCAATCGCCAATTTTAGCTTTATGCGTAATTATTCTTTATATCATTATTCAACAATTAGAAAATAATGTTATTGTTCCTTTGACTATAAAAAAAGCAACGGGATTAGATCCGATTATTACAATCATTGCTTTAATTGTCGGTATTAAAGTAGCTGGCATTTTGGGGGGCTTAATTGCTGTGCCGACGACACTAATTATTATTTTATTAATCAAAGAAATAATTATTTTACTAAAAAAGAAACAAATAATTAAATCATCAACCTAAAAATAAGCAAATGCAGAAAACAAATATTGATCAGCTTAATAATTTAGTTAATCAAAAAGTAACTTTGATGGGATGGGTCCAATCACGTCGTAATTTGGGAAAAATAGTTTTTCTTAATTTACGAGATGCCTTTGGAAAGGTGCAAATAGTTTTGACATTAAAAGAATTAGATGATCAATCAATCAAACAGTTAGAAAAAATAAGAAACGAATTTGTTATTTCGGTGGAAGGCGTAGTTAGATTGCGACAAGGAAAAGAAAAAAAAAGATAATCTCATTATCAATGATGTAGAAATACAAGCGGAGCAAATAAAAGTTTTAGCTGAATCGATAACGCCACCCTTTGACTTAAATAATGAACAACAGCAGGTCAAAGAAGAATCGCGTTTTAAATATCGTTATCTTGATTTACGACGTTCTTGTTTACATCATAATTTAATATTAAGGCATCAGGTAGTGACGGCAATGCGACAGTTTTTTAATCAACGTCAATTTTTAGAGATTGAAACTCCAATTTTAACCAAGGGTACACCGGAGGGAGCGCGTGAGTATGTTGTTCCAGCTCGTCTTTTCCCAGGCAAAGCGTATGTTTTACCCCAATCGCCACAACAATTTAAACAATTATTAATGATTGCTGGTTTTGAAAGATATTATCAGTTAGCGCGTTGTTTTCGCGACGAAGATACGCGGGGAGATCGTCAACCGGAATTTACACAGTTTGATTTAGAAATGAGTTTTGTTGAACAAGAAGATATTTTACAACTTATTGAGCAGATGTTTGTTCAGCTTATTGAGCAAATTAATTCGTTATCTAATTTGTCGAAGAAAATAACTAAAACGCCCTTTTCACATTTGACCTATGCGCAAGCAATGGAAAAATATCAAACTGATAAACCAGATTTACGACAAGATAAAAATAATCCAAATGAATTAGCGTTTACTTGGATCACTGAAATTCCGCTTTTCCAATATTCAGAAGAAGAAAAGAAAATAGTGGCCGGTCATCATCCTTTTACTATGCCCGACCAGCGAGACTTAGACTTGTTAGATAAGGATCCATTAAAGGTTCGCAGTTTATCTTATGACTTAGTACTTAATGGTTATGAAATTGGTGGTGGCAGCGTCAGAATTAATCAGCCAGCGTTACAACAAAATATTTTTCAAATTTTAAGATTATCAAACAAGGATATTCAAGAGCGTTTTGGGCATTTACTTACCGCTCTTTCTTACGGTGCGCCACCGCATGGTGGAATTGCATTGGGTATTGATCGATTGATTATGATATTAGCTAATCAACCGAATATTCGAGAGGTAATTGCTTTTCCCAAAACCACCGATGGTCGAGATTTAATGGTGGGGGCGCCAGCAGAAATTGAACATAAAATTATTAAATAAAAATATTATGATTGAAAATTATAAATCTGGAATAATTACTATCGATGGGAAAGAGTATCAAAATGATGTTTTAATTAAATTAGACGGACAGGTTGAACTTTGGATGCGAACGGGTGGTGGCAAACGAGTTACCAAGGAAGATGTGATCGAAGCAGTAAAGCAACAACCAGAACAGATAGTAATTGGTACAGGGGCCAATGATACGGTGGAAGTTGCCGACGAAGCCAGACAACACATTATTGATCAAAAGATTAATTTGAGTACGGAGCCGATTGGTCGGGCAATAGAAAAATATAATCAATTAAAGCAAGACGGGAAGCAACCGATTGGCTTATTTGTTTTAGCAGAATAAAATGAAATCTGGATTTGTAGTACTAATTGGTCGTTCTAATGTTGGTAAATCAACTTTATTAAATTGTTTAATTGGTACTAAATTATCCATTACTAGTCCCAAACCGCAGACTAGTCGTTATTTAATTCAAGGAGTACTTCATCATTCACAAGGTCAAGCAGTTTTTGTTGATACGCCGGGTATTTTCCAAGGAGGACATTATAAATTGACTAAGAAACTAACTAAAATAGCAAAATGTGCCTTAGCTAATATTGACGAAATTTTGTATGTAGTTGACCCGAGTAAATTAATTGGCGCGGAAGAAAATACAATTTATAATTTATTATTAACTATTGATTGTCCAAAAATATTAGTAATTAATAAAAGTGATTTAAATAAAAAACCATATTTAGCCGATTATCAAAATTGGCAAGATAATTTTAAATCAGTTATTGAAGTTTCTGCCTTGAAAGAAAATAATATTGATTTATTAATTGACACGGTTTTTAAGTATTTGCCGATCGGACCAGCTTATTATCCCGATGGTCAATTAACCGATTTGCCAATAAAATCATGGTTAGCAGAATTAATTAGGGAAAAAATCTTTTTAATTTTGCGACAAGAAGTGCCCTATGCTACCACAGTAAAAATAGAAGAAATTACCGAACGAAAGAACAAAACAATTTATATTAAAGCGATGATTATTACTTCCCAGCCAAATCATAAACAGATTTTAATTGGACGTCATGGTCAACAATTAAATCAAATTGGTCAATCAGCGCGCCGAGAATTGGAATTAATTTATAATCGATCAGTTTATCTTGATTTAGAAGTTAAGGTAGACACCCATTGGGTAGAAAGATTTTAATATTATATATCTATGTTCAAAGAAAGAAGAACTGAACAACAATCGGAAAAAGAACCAGAAATTAATTATCACATTTTGTTTATCACGCATCGGACGGCAAAAGATTATGCTAAAGTAGAGCAAAATCTTAAACAATGCGATATTTACATTCCAGAGCTTTTTGCATGGCATCAAAAAATAGCTCGTGAGTACCAGCAATTGAGTGAAGGAAAAATTACACCAGGAGAATTGGCTTGGCGTTATGAAACGGGAAGCAATTCCT
>DAOWAM010000026.1 GCA_030634585.1 bacterium | reverse complement strand
TTTTGATGCAATAGAAGATTTAATAATTAGTGGACAAGTAATTGAAGTTGATTCTATTGGTACGACAAGTCAGGGAGTGGTTACTTATGATGTTAAAATTGTCTTTGATATTGATAATCCGCAAGTGAAATCGGGAATGAGTGTAAACGCGGATATAATTATCAACGTTAGTCAGAATGCATTATTAGTTCCTAATGCTACCGTTAAGATGCAGAACAATTTTTATTTTGTTCAGGTGTTGGAACCTGGTTCAGAAGTACCGAAAAATCAGCAGGTGGAGGTTGGTTTAACTAATGATATAATAACGGAAGTTATTAGTGGATTAAAAGAGGGCGACCAGGTTGTTACTGCTACTATTGTTGCCGATTCTAACAATACGACACAACCAGTTTTACAAAACAAAATGCCTCTCCAAGGAGGAAACATAATGCGGATGATGAAATAACTATTTCTTTTGTGTTCGTTGGTTTGGATTATTATAGGTAAAAATAGTTAGAGTATAGTCACTTGTGAAATCTAAGTTAAATTTAAATAATAGATTTATAATTATACGTAAAATGTCATTGAATAAACAATCAATAATTGATTGTCAGAACCTTTCTAAAACTTATTTTATCAGTGAAGAGATAAAAACCGAAGTATTAAAGAATGTTTCTTTTTCAATTAACAAAGAAGATTTTGTTGCTATTATGGGACCTTCCGGATGTGGTAAATCAACTTTGATGTATCTTTTGGGATGTCTAGATATTTCAACTAGTGGTAAATATTTTTTTGATAAAGTTGATGTTTCTACTTTTTCTAATGATCAATTAGCCAATTTTAGAAAGAATGAGGTTGGATTTGTTTTTCAAAACTTTAATTTACTTTCCCGAAGCACGGTATTACGTAATGTTATTTTACCTCTTGTTTATGCTGAAGTACCACGTGAAGAACGAGAGGAACGAGCTCGAATTGCTTTAAATAATGTTGGGTTAGATGAATCTCATTTCCAGCATCTTTCTAATCAACTTTCTGGTGGGCAAATGCAACGAGTGGCAATTGCTCGCGCTTTAGTAAATAATCCAAGTATTATTTTAGCTGATGAGCCAACTGGAAATTTGGATAGTAAATCTTCTCGCGCTATTTTGAGTTCATTCCAAAAATTTAATCAGCAAGGTCAAACGATTATTTTAATTACTCATGAACAGTATGTTGCTGACTATGCTAAGCGAATTATCTATCTTCACGATGGTAAAATTATTAAGGACAAAAGGACAAGATAGTGATTTATTATAAGCAGAATAACTAGTAAACTTTATTTATCATGAAATTTAACGATTTATTTCAAGAAGTATTTATTAGTATTTTATCTAATAAAACGAAAAGTAGCCTAACAGTTTTAGGTATTGTTATTGGTATTGGTTCAGTAGTGGCAATGATGTCGATTGGTCAGGGAGCTAAGATTTCTGTTCAAGAAAGCATTCAATCAGTTGGATCAAATTTGTTAGTGATCTATCCTGGAGCTCAAAAGAATATAGGAATGAACATTAGTGGAGGGCGTGGTTCAGCTCAAACATTGTCTCAGGATGATGCCGATGCGGTTGAAAACGAAATTGATTTTATTAGAACGGTAGCGCCAGAAATTTCCAAAAGATATCAGGTTACTGCGAAGGGAACAAATACTAATACTTCTATCATTGGTACAACCACTTCTTATAGCCAAGTGAAAAATTTAGAAATGGACGTAGGTTCTTTTATCTCTGAACAAAATGTAAAAAGTTTATCAAAAATTGCTGTTTTAGGTCCAACAACTCGCGATGATTTATTCGGCGAAGGAGTAGACCCAATTGGACAAAAAATCAGAATTAACCGGATAAATTTTACAGTCATTGGTTTAACCGAAGCTAAAGGTGGCACTGGATTTGGGAGTCAGGATGATATAATTTTTATTCCAATTTCTACAGCGCAACGTTATTTGTCGGGCGATGATTATGTTAGTGGAATTAATGTTCAAGTTCAAAATGAAGAATATATGACAGCTATTCAAGAGCAGATTACCAAACTTTTATTAGATCGACATAATATCTCTAATCCTCAATTAGCTGACTTTTCAATTATGAATCAGGCAGCTATTTTAAATACAATGAATAAAGTTACTAATACATTTACTATTTTTCTTGGCGCAATTGCTAGCATTTCTTTAATTGTTGGGGGTATTGGAATTATGAATATGATGTTAACCACAGTTACTGAGAGAACTAGAGAAATCGGGCTTCGTAAAGCGATTGGATCTAAAAACAAAGATATTCATTTACAGTTTCTTACTGAGGCAATTGTTCTTACCTTTATTGGAGGAATTATGGGTATTATTTTTGGTGTTCTTGTTTCTTTTGGAATTAATCATTTCACTGCTACAACGACTAGTATTTCAATGTTTTCTATTATTTTAGCATTTAGTGTATCTGGGGTGATTGGAATTGGTTTTGGTTATTATCCTGCTAAACAAGCCGCTAAATTGAATCCTATCGAAGCGCTACGGTATGAGTAATTAATAATTTAGCAATTTAATTTTTTATTTATTTAATAATAAAATTTGTATGAAAAAAATCATTCTTATCATTATTCTAATTATTCTAATTGGAGGTGGCACTTTTTATGGGGGGATGAAGTATGGTCAGAGTAAAGTTTCAACCAGTGTAAACAGTACAAATTTTCAGAACTTATCGGTAGAACAACAACAGTTGATACAAAAAACTGGAGAAAATCAAAAGCTAAGACAGGGAGAGATTGGTCTTTTAGATGGAGAAATTATTCTTAAGGACAAGGAAAGTATTACGATTAAAATGAATGATGATAGTTCCAAAATTATTTTTTATTCCGAAGTAACAAAAATAAAAAACGTTGCGGAAGGGTCAATAAATGATATTAAAGTTGGAGAATCAATTGCTATTAATGGTAGTCAAAATACGGACGGTAGTTATACCGCGAAAATTATTCAAATCAATTCAAAATAATTATAGATTATAGATATCGGTTACTAGTTTGCTTTTGTTAGTCATGGGGACAAGATATTGATTTTTAGTTGATTTGTTTGATTTTTGAAAGTCTTACATTTTTACAACGTTGTGGAGATGTAAGAATTTTATTTTTTTACTAATTAAATTAATTTCTAATTGCCCCGTTGTATTACACAAAACTAATATTTGACAAGATGGTTATTGCTTACTACCATAACAATAGTAAAATAACATTACGTAACACAGTACTTCGGGAAAGTAAATTAGAATTTTGAAATCAAGAATGTATTAAAATTAAAAAGTAATAAATAATTTCAAAACTTATGAACTTTGAAGACTATCAGAAGAAATCCAGAGAAACAGTTTTTTATCCTAATCCGGATAATAATTTTGTTTATCCGATTATCGGGCTAACTGGTGAAGCGGGTGAAGTGGCTAATGTGATCAAAGGATTTTTGAAAGAAGGTCAAGGTGCTATCAATGAAAAGAATAAAGAAAGAGTGGCGAAAGAATTAGGCGATCTTTTATGGTATATTGCTCAATTGGCGACTGAATTTGGCTTATCATTAGATAAAATTGCTGAATCTAATATTGAAAAAATAATGTTGCGCAAAAAAAATGGCGAGTTTTCTAAATTTGGCGACAAAAAATAAAAAAGGAAATAAAGAACCTAAAAAGATATAGTGAGTAGCGGGATAGAGTAAATAATAAATAAAGCAAATCTGATCCCGTGTGATTTACTTAAACACAAGAATATGCTATAATTTTAGTCAGTTTATTAATCAATTATCTAATTCAATTATTATGAATAGCGCGTTAAGAGCCCGAATCAGACAAGCAAATAAAAAAACTGGTATCGGGAAAAAACTTAAAAGATATACAAGAATTTTAAACAAAAAGAAATAGTAGTTTTGTTAATAGTTTGGATGTGATAATAAAGATTTCAATTAATGTGTCTTTAGTATTTTTTTTACGAATGGGATTCTATTATTAAATAATATAAAAAGTATGGACAACAAAACTTTAAAAAATCTGAGGGAAGATTTAGTTGGTGAGTTAGAAGCGATTAATCAATATCAGAAACATATTGATGAGATTGATAATGAAGAAATCAAAAAAGTATTAGGTCATATTAGAGATGATGAGAAAGAACACTTTGCGGAATTAACCAAGATTATTAGAAAATTAGACGAACTTCAAGAAGAGAAATTTCAAAAAGAAGAACTTTAAATCACGGAATAGATTTTAATATTGTTTCTTTTGAAGTGCCTATTTGTAAAAAACAGAAAATTAAAATGGTTTTTGGCGTTGGTGGGGAAAAAATTCAATCTTCTTCCTGGTTACTGAACAAAATTAATCCCGAATAAGAAATATTAAAAATCACAGGTGAAAAAATTACTAATAATGTATTTTAAAATAAAATAAGTTTATTATGAAAAAATCTCTTATACCGACAATATTCTGGGCATTAATAATTGTTTTTATTATCATCTTGTGTGAATTCTTTGTTCCAGTAGTTCAAGAATTATTCGTGGGTCCTCTTTTTTTATTACCGATCATCGTTTTTTCTTTAACAGGTATAATCTTGTTTTTTTTGACCTTGAAAGAAAAAAAGAAGAGTATATCTAAAAAGTTTTTGATGTTAACGGGAGCTGCATCTGGAGGCTTTTTTGTTGGTATATTTTTGCATAATGCCTTTTATGCTTTGGCTACAATAACCTTGCATATCGCCGTATTAAATTATTTGTTAGAGGCCATTCATGTGGCGTTTTTTTTGATCGCTACGGTTGTTTGTCCATTGGCCTTTCTAGTAGGAGCGGTGGGCAGTATAATTCTATTTATTAAAAATAAAAATAGATTCCTAATTTATTAATAAATTAGGAATATTATTTAACCAAGAAAAAATAAGAGCGTTTATTTGAAAAATATTTATCTAATTTTTTATTGCATAATTAAAATAGAAATAGAAAATTAAAATATAAATTTAATAATAAAATTATATATTAAAATTATGGAAAATGAAAAAGCTAAGTCTAGAAGAAAGCATTATCCGTTAATTCGAACAATTTATCTTTACCTTTTTGCTTTAATCGGTCTAGTGTTGCTGACCATTGGTGCGGTGCGGTTTATTGATATGGGTTTGAAGGCCTTTGTTTTTACTAAAGCAGATGTAAGTGAGAGATTCAATTATCAACAACCAATGGCGCCTTCACAAGTCCTTCTTAAAATGAAAGAAGATCAACAAGACACAGATGAAGTAAAAGAAATATGCCTTTCTGAACAAGAAAAAGCCGAGGTGGAATATTGGTTAACGATGTACAAAAAATGGAATGAAGATAGGGCAAACGTTGATTATATCGCTTCACGACGACATCGTGATGCGTCAACGAATTTATCGCTTATTTTAGTTGGTTTACCGTTATTTTTGTTTCATTGGAGATTTATTCAAAAAGAAACAAAAGACAAAGAAGCATAAGGGATAAAGAACATTATCAAGAGATCCAAGAAGTATAAAAAACTATGGACATTTAATGTCCATAGTTTTTAGTTTTGTTAAATTAAAATAATCACTGTTATAATCATCAAAAACCATTTATTTCTATGAACTATCTTGACGAAATATTATCAGCGTGATATAGTGTTAATAAATAAACATTGTACTTTTATAATATAACTAAAGGAGGTTATTGTGAGAAGAAAGAAACGGATAGGAATAGTGTTATGGGCATTGGTTTTAGCTTTGTTGTTTGTCAATGCATGCTTGATCAGATACACAATTGAAGATACAGCAAAGGTCTATGTAGAAAAAAACATTACTAGGATAATTAAAGAGGCAAATAAAGTAAAACTGGGCGAAGCCAAGAACAATATCATTTTTATTGTTGGAGAGATTGATAGACAGAAAACGATTAAGATCATTAGGGAAATCAAGCAAATAAAAAAGAGTAAGTATAAGGAAGTCGTGATTTATCTAGATTCAGAGGGCGGAAGTGCCTTTCCTGGCTTTGCTATTTGTCGGACGATATTAGATTGTCGCAAACATAAAGATGTTAAAATAGTGTGCCGACATGCTTATTCAATGGGCGCAGAAATACTTGCAGTTGGAACAAAAGGGAAACGATTTATTTTAACCGATTTTTGGCCAACAGTAATGATCCATCACACGGGATTTTATGATAAAGAAGATAAACGTATCCCCCAGAATGAATTATCAGAAATTGCTATTGCCGTATTGAATTATATCGATAAATTAGTATATAATTTGTTGGTTAAAAATACTGGTCAGACAGAAAAAACGATTATGGAAGATATGGATGACGTAACTTATTATTCATCAAAATGGGCGGTAGAATTCGGTTTTGCCGACAAGATTATACCTTACAAATAGGCCCAGCAAACAATCAGTAAATAAGGCGGTATGAGCTAAGCTCTACCGCCTTTTTAAATAATAAAATTGATAAATCTGAAACTAGCAAATCTTGGGCTCGTTAATAACTAATTATTGTAACGTTCTGCGATAGCAAAACTTATGTTGGTGGGGGACGGTTCTTCTAAGATTATTCCCGTCGAAGCGCTTCAGCTGGATTTAGATTAGCTGCTTTTCGCGCTGGTAAAATCCCGAAGATCACTCCAGTTAAAACAGAAACGCCAACACCCAAGAATGCTGCCCAAACGGAAAAAATAAACGGCCATGTTCCCACAGAAAGGATCTTGTTTAAAATTAAAGAAACAATTATTCCGCCAAGAATGCCTAAGATAATGCCGATTATTCCTCCAACTACAGTTAGGATAATTGCTTCCAATAGAAATTGACCCAAAATGTCTTTCTTGGTTGCGCCAACAGCTTTTCGCAAGCCGATTTCTCTGATTCTTTGTGTTACCGAAACAAGCATAATATTCATAATACCAATTCCACCCACAACTAAAGAAATGGCGGCTACTGACACTAACAGAATAGTTAAAATACCTGTAACAATACTAATCATTTCGATTGAATCTGCTTGAGTAAGAACGCTGAAGTCATCGTTTTTGGGGTCGGTAATGCCATGCGATTCTCTTAACGTGGCAGCAATGTCATAAGCAGTGCGAGGGACTAATTCCTCTGTTTGAGCTTGGGCG
>DAOWAM010000003.1 GCA_030634585.1 bacterium | reverse complement strand
ATCATTATAATTTTCCGCCTTATTCTACAGGTGAAGTTTCTCCTATGCGTTCAGTGAGTCGTCGTTCGATCGGACATGGTGCTTTAGCGGAAAAAGGATTACAAGCCGTTATGCCACTGCAAGATGATTTTTCTTATACCATTCGAGCTGTTTCGGAAGTAATGTCTTCTAATGGTTCTAGTTCAATGGCATCGGCCTGCGCTTCATCTTTAGCATTAATGGACGCGGGCGTACCAGTAAAACCAGTGGCCGGAATTGCTATTGGGTTAGCTTCGGAAGAAAAAAATCAGAAAATTGTTAAATATCAAACCTTTACCGATCTGCAAGACTTAGAAGATGGGCCGGGCGGAATGGATTTTAAAGTAGTTGGCACACGGCAAGGAATTACCGCTATTCAAATGGACACTAAAACTAATGGTTTAAGTTTAACTATTGTTAAAGAAGCGTTAGATAAAGCGCAAATTGCTCGTTATCAAATCTTAGATTTAATGAAGGTAACAATTAGTCAATCACATGAAGAAGTAAATGAATATGCTCCTAAAATAGTCAGTTTCTCTATTGATAAAGATGAAATTAGAAATGTGATTGGTCCCGGTGGTCGAATAATTAATGATATTATTGACCAAACAGGTGTTAAAATTGATATCAATGACGATGGATTTGTGGTAGTTAGTGCTGTTAGTAAAAAATCAGTTGATCAGGCAGTTAATCGAATAAAAGAGATTACCAAGAAAGTTGAAATGGGAGAAATATTAAGCGGAAAAGTGGTGCGAATTTTGGATTTTGGCGCATTCGTTTCTTTAACACCTAGTCAAGATGGATTAGTTCATATATCTGAATTAGCACCTTGGCGAGTAAACCAAGTAAAAGACATTGTTAATTTGGGAGATATAATTACGGTTAAAGTTATTAAAATTGACGCTAATAATAAAGTCAGTATTTCCTTAAAAGAAGTTTGGTCGCAATTTAAGAATCGAGAAGAAGTTGAACGACGAGCAAAAAATCAATCGTCTAATAGTTCTCAGTACAACAATAGTCGACAAAATAAAAGATACTAATTGTTAATCTTTAACTAAAATATTTTGAGGAGAAAAATATTATCTTGGCAAATGGGAAAAATTAGAATGATTATTTTGATGATTGTTTTATTTTTTCTTTTAGTAGTGGGATTTTTTTTGTATTCATCAACTAATGATGGAATTATTTCTTTTGTTCCAGAAAACATTGATTATTATTGGCATTTAGATATTTCTTATTTACATCGAAGCGGACTTTCTTTTTTTAATTGGTTGAACAACAAAAAAGAAACAATAATTTTGACGGAGTATTGGCAATCGATAATGGATGATAATTTTCCTGACAGTAAAATAAATTGGCAACAGGAAGTGGATCCATATTTAACGGGAGAAATGGCTGGATTTAAATTATCCAATCAGCCAAAAGAAACTTCCCCTGTTTTCGTCTTTAAATTAAAGAAACCTTTATTGTCGGATAAACCACATTTTTTTAATTTTGGTAATTATTTAGTTTTAACAAATCAGACAACAACCGTAGACTTGTTAGACGATCAAATAGATAACAAATTAATTAATCAGATTAAACGAAGAAATTTCTGGGAAAGAATTGTCGACAGTTCTTTTTTAAAGGTTTATTTTAAACCAAATCAACTTTTATCGATTAATGACCTGCCTAATCATTGGACAGAATTTGATTTTCAAGCAACAAAAAATAAAATTAATTTTTATTCATTTCCTAAAACTAACTTATCTAAACATAAAATTGATTTACATCAAGAACAATATTTTAATTATCCATCAGCATTTCTTTCATTATGTTTAGCGCCTCAGGTGATAGATAATCAGTGGTTATCGTCTGGTGGTCAATTATTACTTTTCCAAGATAAAGAAAAAACGGACAAAGACTATTTATTAATATTGCCGATATCTAAATTGAATCATCAACAATTAGAGAATCAACTAATTAAGCAAGTAGCTAATTTATTTCCGATTACTAAGCAAAAGATTTTGCCTGATCAATCAACAATTCAAGAATTAATTATTGATCAATCTGTTTGGAAATTTATCAATTATCCGAGCGCCGATAATTTATTTCGTCTTATACATCTACCCGATCAACAGCAATTGGTTTATTATTTACAGAACGATAATTTATTCTTAAGCAACTCAGTTGGTATATTAGAAAATAGTTTATCACTTAAACATAATCAAGCTTTGCAACAAGAAAAAATAATCTCCATTTTACCACGTTCTTCTTTGAATAATGAACAACTAATTATTTCTTCTTTAGATCAGATAAAACAATTAGGAATCAAACAAATCATTTTACAAAGTTTTGATTTAAATAAATTAGATATAACCGGTGTAATTTACTAATTTAAGAGGTAGTAACCACTTGTGCTTTATTTTATCTTATGCTAAATTATTTTAATTTAAAGTAGAAGGTATTTTTACCCTGTTAAATTCACTTCGATAAGAATCTAACGGGGCATTGGATTTAATAATTTTAATTATTACTAAAACTATGACCAATCAATTGGACAAAAAAACTTTAGACAAGATCAAAAAACAACTTTTAGAAAAGAGAGAAGAGACCGAAAAACAATCATCAATAATTAGTCAGCAACAAGGTGATCAAGAATATCAGGCCAAATTTCCCAATTATGGGCGAGCCGAAGAAGAAAACGCGGAAGAAGTAGCTAGCTATGATAATGCGTTGGCAATGCAAAGAAATTTAAAAAATATTCTAGATCGGATTAATTTGGCGTTAGAAAAAATTCGTAAAGGAACTTATGGTATTTGTGATCATTGTGGAAAAAAGATTGTCAAAAAAAGATTGATTGCTTTGCCAATGGTTAATTTATGCTTGGAATGTCAACAAAAAGAAATTTAATTGATAAATTAAATTCTTTTCATTCAATAAAATATTTATTTTTATTGACAGTTTTTATTTATATGCTAGATCGTTTATTAAAAGAATTACTTCTTTGGAAGCAATCTTTTTTTTGTTTTCATATTTATTTTAATCCTTATCTGGCGTTTGGTATTCCGCTACCTAGTAATTTAATCAAATTGATTATTGCTTTAATTTTGATCGCCCTCTTATTTTATCTTGCCTATTCAAAAACCAGGGAACAACCGTTATTTGTTCTTGGTTTAAGTGCTATGTGGTTGGGAGCATTTAGTAATTTTTTAGACCGACTCTTTTTGCCGGGAGTAGTCGATTATTTATATTTACCGTTGTTTTCCTATCTTAACTTGGCCGATATAATGATTAGTGGCGGAGTAATTTTAATAATTTGGCGATTGATTTTTGTTAATAAGCAAACTATCGAACCTAAGGTTCGATAGTGACTTTAATCTGGCAATTTGGCTTTATTAATACGCGTTAGTAGAAAAGATAATAAAAAATATTTCAAGAAAGAAATAGCCCTTGGTTTCAATGAAACCAAGGGCGTTCAAATTAGAGTGAGAAAAAAAGAATAACAAAAGTGAATCCAACGGCAATGAGTATGACGGACATAATCATTTCGTTAATTGAAACACGCCTTTTTTTCATTTTCTACTCCTAGGTATTCTAGTCTTCATTCAGACCTCCTTTGCTTTTTAATTATTTATGATAATAGTATATCTTTTAATTCTTGTCAACCCTGTTAAATAAAAATCTTTGATTTTTAATTTGCTTTGCAAATTATTTAACAGGGTTGACCCTGAAACCGCGTAGGGTTCAGGGTAAGTCCGGTATAATTCTAACGAACGCGATGTTTGCTAGTGGTTCGTTAGTGGTTAATTTGTCGATAGGATTAAACTTTATTGGAAATTTTAGCGCGTGAGAGTTTGATTTAATAAACTTAATTGATTATACTAGAGATAATATTAATTTAATTTTATGTTAGCTAAAATTATTTCTTGTGTTAATCTTGGACTCAACGCTTATCCGATAGAAGTAGAGATTGATGTAAAAGAAAGGGGGCTACCTTCTTTAACTATTGTTGGTTTGCCAGATAAAGCAGTAGAAGAATCTAAAGAAAGAGTAAGAGCGGCTATAGTTAATTCTGGACTGAAATTTCCTCCTCGTCGAAAAATTGTGATTAATTTAGCGCCAGCGGATATAAAAAAAGAAGGCGCGATTTACGATTTTCCAATTGCGGTTGGTATTTTGCATGCATCAGATCAATTACCAGTTAATTCTTTTGATGAAAAAAGTATCTTTGTTGGCGAATTGGCATTGAATGGCGATCTTCGTCGGACACGAGGAATTTTGCCGATGGCTATTTTGGCAAAGGAAAAGAATAGAGCAATCTATTTACCGTTTGCTAATTTAAATGAAGCCAAATTAGTGAAGGGGCTAAAAATATATCCAATTAAATCACTATCACAATTAATTACTCCTTTAACTGGACGTCAACCCTTACAACCAATTATTAGTCAAGGGATAGACATTCCTCGACTGATGGATTTTGCGGTGGATATGGCTTTTATTAAGGGTCAAGAACATGCCAAACGCGCTTTAGAAATTGCTGCTGCTGGAGGACATAATGTGCTAATGACTGGTCCACCGGGTTGTGGTAAGACAATTTTAGCACATGCCTTTCCTTCAATTTTGCCACCGATGACAGAGGAAGAGATATTAGAAGTAAGTAAAATTTATAGTGTGATTGGTTTATTACCAACTGAACAATCTTTAATTTATCGTCGCCCTTATCGCGATCCTCATCATACAATTTCTGACATTGCCTTAATTGGCGGAGGACAATACGCGCGACCAGGAGAAATTAGTTTAGCACATCGAGGGGTTTTATTTTTAGATGAATTGCCAGAGTTTCCTCGCCGTGTATTAGAATGTTTGCGTCAACCTTTAGAAGACGGACAAGTTACTATCTCTCGTGCCAAGCAAACCGTTACTTATCCGGCTTCGTTTACATTAATTGCTTCTCAAAATCCTTGTCCTTGTGGTTGGTTGTGCGATCCCGAACGCACTTGTACCTGTTCGCCAGGAGAAATTATTCGTTATCGACGAAAAATCTCAGGACCATTATTAGATCGGATAGATATTCATCTGACAATTCCTCGTGTAAAATTTGATAAATTAATTGATGAACAAGTAGCCGAATCTTCAGCCAAAATTAGGCAACGAGTAAAAAAAGCAAGACAAAAACAATTAATTCGCTTCCGGCATCATAAAAAAATATTTAGTAATACCGAAATGAATGTAGCTGATATTAAAAAATATTGTTTGCTCGAACAAACATCAGTAGGATTATTAAAAAAAGCAGTAGAAGAATGGCAATTATCTGTCCGCGCTTATTATCGTATATTAAAAGTAGCGAGAACTATTGCTGATTTATCTTCACAAGATAAAATCCTGACAGAACATATTGCCGAAGCGATTCAATATCGTTCACGTTTGCAAGAAAAGAATTATTAATTATAGCGACTAATGCGCCATAAAATAAGACTAATGAATCTTAGATTTATTGATGAGGTTCATCATTAGCTTATTAATTAAAACAACCATTTTTATTAAACATAATGATTAAAAAAGCAAATTTATTTTCTTGTTCAACAAAATCTGCCGGCGAAAATAAAAAAGACATTCCCTTGGCAGATCGAGTTCGTCCACAAAAGTTAACCGAGTTTATTGGACAGGAACACTTATTAGGGAAAGATGGTATTTTGAATAAATTGATTGAACAAGATCAATTACCTTCTTTACTTTTTTGGGGTCCACCAGGTTGTGGCAAAACTACATTAGCTCGTTTATTGGCCAATAAAACGAAGGCTATTTTTGTTCAATTTAGCGCAGTAAATGGTGGAGTAGCAGAAATTAAAAAGATTATTCAACAAGCCAGAGAAACACAGCAAGCTTATTCTCGAAAAACCATTCTATTTGTGGATGAAATACATCATCTGAATAAATTACAACAAAACATTTTTTTGCCGGTAGTGGAAGATGGCACAATCGTTCTGATTGGTGCGACAACAGAAAATCCTTCTTTTGGTATCATCGCCCCTTTATTGTCACGTATGCGAATATTAATTCTTCATCCGTTATCGCCAGACAATATCAAAAGAATTTTACAAAGTGCTTTGCAAAATCAAATAAAAGGATTAGGTAAAGAAAAAGTTAGTTTAGATAGTGCATCCTTTGATTTTTTAGTTCAAATGGCCAATGGTGACGCGCGAACAGCGTTGAATACTTTGGAAATTGCCACACATTTAACTAATCCTAATCAACAGAGCGTTAAACAAATTAATTTAAAGATTATTACTCAAGCGTTGCAACATCGCGCTTTATCTTATGATCGTGGTGGTGATCAACATTACCATGTTATTTCCGCTTTTATTAAATCAATACGAGGTTCTGATATTGATGCGTCACTTTACTGGTTGGCGCGCTTGTTAGATAGTGGTGAAGATGCGCGTTTTATTGCCCGACGAATGGTTATTTTTGCTTCGGAAGATATTGGACTAGCAGATCCAACAGCATTGTTGTTAGCAGTGGCAGTTGCTCAAGCAGTACAATTAGTTGGTTTACCAGAAGCGCGAATTAACTTAGCACAATTGGTAGTTCATTTAGCTAAATCACCCAAGGACAACTCGGCTTATTTGGGGTTATTACGGGCACAAGAAACAGTAAAGGCAACGCTTAATTTACCCGTTCCAATTCATTTACGCAACGCGGTTACTCCATTGATGAAAAAAATGGGATATGGTCGTGATTACCTTTATCCGCATGATTTTTCTGGAAATAAAGTCAAACAAGAGTATCTCCCCAAACAATTAGTAGGCAAACATTTTTATCAAGTGAAGAAAATCATAAATAAATAATTATAACGTAACTATGGTGTCCTCAGATACCATAGTTTTTGGATATCAAAACATTGTCATTTGTAGTTTAATTTGATATAATAAGATTAATTAAATAAATTTAAAAGATACATGATATACATTGTTGGCTTTATAATTTTAATTGGATTATCAGCCTTTTTTTCCGGAACAGAAACCGCTCTTTTTTCGTTAAGTAATGTTGCGGCAAGAATGATGTTGAAACAAAAGGGTAAAAAACGAATTGCTAGAATTATTCTTGCATTGAAAAAGAAGCCCAGGCGATTAATCGTTACTATATTAATTGGTAATAATTTAGCTAATATTGGCGCTTCAGTTTTAGCGACAATTTATTTTACTAAATTATTTGGATCAAAAGGTCCAGCAATAACTTTAGGAATAGTAACTTTTTTAACACTAGTTTTTGCAGAAATTATTCCTAAATCAACCGCCGCGTTAGCACCACGTAAAATGGCTTTGTATCTAGCTAAACCAATCAGAATATTTATGTATTTAATTTGGCCATTAGTTATTTTCTTCGAATTTATTGCTAAAGCTTCAGGTGGAAAATTGCGAAGATCAGTTAGTGAAGAAGAAATCAAAACAATGACTGCGATGGGGGTCGAAGCGGGAACAATTGAAGAAAAAGAACAAGAAATGATTGAAAAAATTTTTCAATTTAATGATGTAACAGCGGAAGATGTAATGACTCCGCGGATCAAGATGTTTTGTTTGGATGCTGAACTTACTCTGAAAGAAGCAATGACAGCGATTATTAAGTGTCCCTTTAATCGAATCCCTATTTATAAAAAGAGCGTAGATAATATTGTAGGTGTTATCTATACTAAAAGATGTTTAACCTGTTTGTCTAAAGGATTGAAAAATATTAAATTAGATAAAATCAGCAGTTTACCTTTAATTGTTCCAGCGCAAAAGGTAATTGATGATTTATTTAAGGAGTTTCAATTGAAACATAATCATATTGCCATTGTGGTAAATGAGTATGGAGAAATAATCGGATTAGTAACATTAGAAGATTTATTAGAAGAATTAGTTGGTGAGATTATTGATGAAACTGATATTAATGAAAAATTAATTAAAAGGATAGACAAAGAGACAATTTTAGTTGATGGTGAAACCGAGGTTGATGATATCAATGATTTCTTTAATATTGAACTACCAATTAAAGGTACCGAAACGATCAGCGCATTAATTTTAGAGAAAATTGGTCGTATACCCAAAAAAGGGGAAAGAATATTTTTAAAAAATGTCAAAATTAGTATTGAAGAAGTAACTAAAAAGAAAATCAACAAAGTAAAAATTAACAAGCAACTAATTTAGATATTGTCGGCGTTGGACACTGTTGACAAATCGCTAATAAAACACCGATGATACGGACAAAGCGCTCTATTGTCGAGGCGAATTCACGATTTATAATAGAAACTAAATATTCCAAGATTTAATTTTATTTGAATAAAAAGAATTGGTTTGTCAAACCAATTTTTTGCTATTCCCGATAGATATTGTCGGTGTTCAACACCGACAATCAAAGATAATGCTAATAAATATAACCGACAATTCGCCAGTCGTTTATTTTAATAGTTCGATAACTAAGTTTTCCTAAACCAACATAATTCATTTCAGAAAAAGTAATATGGGTAGAAGTTACTTCTTCTACATAAGCCACATGTCCATAGCGTCGACCCGCCCAACTATTAGGTGCTGTTATAACAAGTATTGTTCCCACCGCTGGTGTATTACTAATGGTAAATCCTGCTCTTCGAGCATTAGTTAACCAATCTTTGGCATGTCCTCGCCAAGGAACATATCTTTTTTGTGCTACATACCAAGTACATTGTCCCCAAGGGAATTTATGACTTTTTTTGCCGATTTCAGAAGTTGCCATATAAGTTGTTTTTGGTTTGCTAGTAACAGGAGCGGGGGTATAAGGCATTTGTCCGTCAGGAATAATTAACTTATCACCAGCTTGAATTAATGAACCTGCTAAATGATTAAAATCAATGACCTTTTCACTATTTGCTTTATATAATTTAGCAATGCCATTGATAGTTTGATTTCTCTTGACTGTGTGCAAAATTCCGTCAGTCGGCAAAATGGTTAATTTTTGTCCTGGACGAATAGTTGCGCGCCAATCTAATGTATTATTCCAAAGAAGAGTGCTTAATTTTAAACCAAATCGTTGTACAATTCCACCGGCAGTATCACCCGATTTAACCATATATTCGGTTATATCATTTCTAGTTGGAGCAAGTGATTGACCAATAAATTCTTGACCGATCAATGTTGAATTATCTAAACTTGTTGTTAATCGAGAAAAATTATCAACCATTGCTAAATAATCTCTTTCGGAGATATTCTGTTTAATAATATTTTCCTGAGGGCGAATTATAGGGAAGCCGGATTCAACTATTTCTTCGGTTTGCTTACTTAAATTTTCGGCTTGATTAGATCCTTGTCCCGTGGCGCTATAAACGATTGCACTTTCGCTTAAACAGAAAAATATTAATAATAAAATAACTCCTCCGGCAATTGTTTGACGGTTAAAGAATAAGTTATTTTGTCGTTTAGTAAAATAAAAAGACAAATGTTTATATCTTTTTTGACAACGCAAATAAACCAAGTAAATCTTGGCGATAATTTTTGGCAAAATATTGATTAAGAAAACATTTATTTTATGACAGCCATGGAGGAAAATAAAATAAATTTTCTTTAAACCTTTAATTATTTGTATTTTACCTTGTATCAACAGAGAGTTAATTTTTTCTTTGTTAACAATGGTTTGTTTCATAATGTTAATAATATAGCACAAAAGAAAATAAAATACAAGGATAGTTATCCCCTTATCTAAATCCTCCGCTAGCCTCTAAATCACTGGAATTGACCGGGATCCCGGTCAATCTAATGACTGGTGGAGTGACTGGAACCCCGGGGCCGGCGGAAGCGGATGCGAAGGCGGGCTGATTCAAGGATAAAATATCGCTTGAGTTAATGATTTTTATATATTAAAATTAAAATTAAGTTAATAACTTTAATTTTAATTTTTATGTCAGATCAAAACAAACAAGATAATCAACAGTCGGATTATCAGCCAAATGTTATTGAAAAAAAATGGCAAGGTTGGTGGCAGGAAAATAAAAGTAATCAAACGGAAGAAAAATCAAAGAAACCAAAGTTTTATTGTTTAGATATGTTTCCTTATCCTTCCGGCGAGGGATTACATGTTGGACATATGCGAGGATATAGTTATTCCGATGTGATTGCTCGACAAAAGAAAATGGAAGGATATAATGTTTTACATCCAATGGGATGGGATTCTTTCGGTTTGCCAGCAGAAAATTATGCGATTAAAACAGGGATTTCTCCAGCGGTAAGCACTAAAAAGAATATTACTAATATCAAATGCCAATTACAATCAGCTGGTTATATGTATGATTGGACGCGGGAATTGGCAACTTGTGATCCAGAATATTATCATTGGACACAGTGGTTATTTCTTCAATTATTTAAACAAGGATTAGCTTATCAGAAATCAGCACCAGTAAATTGGTGCCCTTCTTGTCAATGTTCTTTGGCCAATGAGGAAGTAAAAGATGGTTGTTGCGAACGTTGTGGAACTCCGACAATTAGGAAAAATCTACAACAATGGTTTTTTAAAATTACTGCTTATGCCGATCGACTATTAGAAGATTTAGATCAATTGGATTGGCCAGGTAAGGTAAAGGTAATGCAACGAAATTGGATTGGTCGGAGCTATGGAACAGAATGTTCAATGAAATTATATTTAGAGGATAAGCGACGCTTAACTGATTTGTCCAACGGGCAACCAATTGATTTGTCTGTTTTTACTACCCGAGTAGATACTATTTTTGGTATTACTTATGTGGTTTTAGCGCCAGAGCATCCTCTGGTTGCGTTACTTACTTCTGACGAACAAAAGAATAAGGTAGAACAATATGTTCAATCAGCGCGATGTTTAACAGAACGAGAGAGAGTCTCTGCTGAACGAGTTAAAACAGGAGTGTTTACAGGTGGTTATGCAGAAAATCCGGTCAATGGCCGGCGAGTTCCAGTCTGGATTGCTGATTATGTGTTAGCTGATTATGCCACTGGGGCAATTATGGCCGTGCCGGCGCATGATCAAAGAGATTATGATTTTGCTCAACAATATGGTTTAGAGATTATTGAAGTGATTAAATCAGAGAATGACTCTTCTTCTATTACTGACCATGCTTTCGAAGAAGGGGGTGTACTGGTTAATTCGGAACAATTCAATGGTTTGCGTTCGGCCACTGCTCGAGAAAAAATAACACTTTATTTAGAGGATCAGGGTGTTGGATCTGGCCAGAAAAAATATAAATTAAGAGATTGGTTAATTTCTCGGCAACGTTATTGGGGAGCGCCAATTCCAATTATTCATTGTCCAAATTGCGGATTAGTTCCAGTTCCAGAAAAAGATTTACCATTATTATTACCTGAATTAAATGATTTCAAGCCTCGCACAGGCGAGCAATCTCCCTTAGCTCGTGTTAAGGATTTTATTAATGTAAAATGTCCTAAATGTGGTGGAGATGCTAAGCGAGATACGGACACTATTTCCCAATGGGTTTGCTCCTCTTGGTATTTTTGTCGCTTTGCTGATGTGGATAATCAACAAGCAATTTTTTCATCAGACAAGATCAATCATTGGTTACCGGTTGATTTGTATATTGGAGGAGTAGAACATGCTATTTTACATTTGCTTTATGCTCGCTTTTTTACTAAATTTATGTTTGATCAAGGTTTAATTGAATTTTCTGAACCGTTTTTAAAACTATTTAATCAAGGGATGATTTATTATCGAGGGAGCAAGATGAGTAAATCAAAGGGGAATGTAGTCAATCCTGATCAATTTTTTAAGCAATATGGCGCAGATACAATGAGAGTTTACGAATTATTTATGGGAGAAGCGGAACAAGATGTAGAGTGGTCGGATCAAGGGGTGGTTGGTATTTTTCGCTGGTTAAACAAGATTTGGAATTTAACAATGCGTGATCTTGACAAACTAACTGATAAAGAAAATACAAACATTAAACGATTACGACACCAAACAATTAAGAAAGTTAGCGAAGATTTTGCTAAATTTAAATTTAATACATCGGTGAGCGCTTTAATGAAATACACCAATAGTTTACTTGAACAGTCATCTTTAGCGCGAGAAAGTATTGAAACACTGGTTCTTTTATTAGCGCCAATGGCGCCACATTTAGCGGAAGAATTATGGTTAAGATTAGGACATCAACCAAGTATTTTTGGTCAACCATGGCCAAGTTTTAATCCGGATTTATTGATTACCGAGCAAATGAACATTGTTATTCAAGTCAATGGCAAAGTACGTGATACAGTTCAAATAAAACGAGGTTGCAAGCAAATAGAAATAGAAAAGAATGTTAAACAATTACCAAAAATAGAAAAATATTTAGCCGGACAAAAGATTGTTAAAACGATTTATGTTCCCGGCCGGCTAATTAATTTTGTTATTAAGTAAAAATAAACAGAGCACTATAATTAAAGATGAAAATTGATTTAGAAAATCCACAATCAATAGACATTCAGCAAGCAACAAAAGTTTTACAACAGGGAGGGGTAATTGTTGGTCCGTCCGAAACATGTTATGGATTGAACGCCGACGCTACTAATCAATTAGCAATTAAAAAGATTTTTCAAATTAAGCATCGCCCATTAAACCAACCGTTATTAGTGGTAGTCGCTGACTGGTCAATGGCTAAACGATACGTGTATTTAAAACAATCTGAATTGGATGATATAGCAAAGAAATTTTTACCACCAGTGACAATAATTTTGCCACAGAAAAGAAATAAGCTACCCATTTTATTAACCGCCGGTCAAGCATTTTTAGGAGTTCGTGTTTCTGCTTGTTTAGTGGACCAACAATTGTCGCGACAATTAGATCGACCGCTGGTTTCTACTAGCGCTAATTTGAGTGGACAATCAGTTTGTTATTCGATTCAGGAGGTGATTGAACAGTTTGGTCAATCAATGGAACAAATTGATTTAGTTTTAGATGCTGGTCAATTATCACGTCAGAAACCATCAACGGTAGTAAAAATTATCAAAGATAAGATTATTGTTTTAAGAAAATAAAACTCTACTAACGACATCGGATGTCGTTAGTAAACACCCCTAGTTGATAAAATAAAATAAAATAAATTAATTTGATGTATCGCTATGTGCTCAAAATTAATTGAGAAAAATCTAGAAAAAAGAAATAAGCTAAATAAACTAATTGGTCTTATACTAATTTGTTTATTATTTATATTGCCAAAATTATTCATTCAAGCTGAGGATGATTTTGCTAATGATTGGTCTAATGAGCAGATAATTTCTATTACTAATCAGGAAAATAGTACCCTATCTCATTATTTAAACAAAATTACTTTAGATGCGACCAACTTTGATTTTTCTGTTGCTCAATCCGACGGCGCCGACATTCGTTTTACACAAGATTTATCATATTATGAATTGCCCATTACTATCACTAATAATTCTTCATCTACTTTAACTAATAAATCGATTGCCATTACGGTTACTGACACCTCTGTTCTTTCTCACTTAACGGTTAATGGACATGATTTACGCTTTTTTTCTACTCAGCAAACTAATCCCTATGATGAAGCAAACAGTCTATCTTATTGGATAGACTCAATTGATATTTCATCTAGCGCTACTATCTATGTAGAAATCCCTACTTTGACTGCCTCGGCTGATACGACTGTTTATATGTATTATGGTGAACAATTGGCCGAGCCATTAACCGATCAGTCTTGGATCAGCTCTCCTGGTCCGGTAGTAAACAAATCAGCTACTTTACCAACTAATTGGGCGTATGGTTCTTGTGTAACCGCCAACGATGGTCTAATCTATTGTTTAGGGGGTAATGATAGCAACTGGACTGATTTAAATACAATCTTTGCCTATAATCCAACTACAGACAACGTTACTACAACTAGCGCTGTCTTGCCCACTGGTGTGAGCTCTTGGGGAGATAATTGTACATTGGCTAGTAACGGGAAAATATATTGTTTTGGCGGATATTCTGGCGCTAGTATTGACCAGATTTATAGCTATGATCCAGTTACCGATTCATCTACCACTACCGTGGCGGTTTTGCCTCAGGCCGAATATGGCGTAGCTTGTGCCACATCCGGTAGCTATATTTATTGTTTTGGTGGATATGACGATACTGATTATTATTCGGATATTCTTAAATATAATCCGGCCATTCCAAATGATAATCCAGTTTCTGTTGGTAATTTATCAAGCGAGTCGGCACAAATTGACGCAGTTACTGGTGCCGATGGAAAAATTTATTTATTGGGTGGTATTAAGAAAAGTTCGGTCACATATTCTTGTAGTGGTGCAGTTCCACCGGGATGCTTCTGTTTTGGCCCTGAAGGTACTTGTTCCGTAACTGAAACAACTTATTTAGAAACAATTTTACAATTTGATCCAACTACCAATACAATGACTACTCGTAGCGCTACTTTGCCGCAAGATAGAACCGCTTATAGTAATACCTGTGCTTTGGCGTCGGATAATAATATTTATTGCTTGGGTGGACTTGAAAACAATACCTCTGCTTTTACAAAGAATATTTATGTTTATAATCCCAGCGGCGATACTTTAACTACCAGTGATCAAGAATTGCCCCAAGCAGTAGCCGGACATTCTTGCGTTAAAGCAAATAATAATAATCTTTATTGTTTAGGTGGATCAATCGACACTGGTACTTGGGCACCTAACTTAAATACAATTAGTGAATTCGCTGAATCGGATTATTATGCTACTTTCCCTATTTCTTTCGGTGCTGAATCAATTATTTCTACCGCGCAACACAATTTAGCTTATTGGATTGAATCATATGATTCAACAGCACAAACGGCGACGGTGTGGTTGGATATTCCTAGTTTAGTGGCTAGTGCTGTCGCGGAAATTAAACTTTACTATGGTAATGCCGTGGCTAGTGCCATTTCAGATCAAAACAAAGTTAACTCTCTTGATAGTAGTGTGCAAAAACCAAATGTTATTTTTGATGGAGATGTGATTACACCAACTCCAGGACAAGTTTTAACTAATTGTGGCACTATCGATCAAAGTGGCAATTATTATTTATCCGCCAACTTAATTAATCGCAATATTAATACTTGTTTTACTATTACCGCTAATCAAGTGACTTTGGATTGTCAAGGATATCAGATTTCGGGTGATGATATTAATAATTCTATTGGTATTGATTTTTCGCAAACTAGCAATGTTACCATAAATAATTGTCAATTAACTGATTGGACGACCGGAATTTTTGGTCGTTATGTTGATTATGCTACATTAACTAATAATCAATTTTCTTCTTTATCTGGAACCAATGTCTTAAATGTAGCAACTGGTATTTATCTCACGGATTGGAATGCTGATTGGTCGGCGACTGGTAGCTTAACTAATAATAATTTGATTGATCAAAATCAATTTTCTGATATTGTCGGTTACGGTGTTATTTTAGAAGGTAGTGTTGATGATACGATCAGTCAAAATACTTTTGGCACTTCGTTAAATAATACCGGTGGGAGAGGACAAGATCATGCAATCTTAGTTAAATCTGACGCGCAAGGAATAACGATTACTAACAATACGATCAATCGAATGGGACAAATAGAATTACGAGGTTGTCAGGATGGAGTGGGGACTACATTGGATGATATTACGATTAGTGATAATACTATTTCTAATTCTACTAATTATGGTATCACTTTTTATGACGGGATTAGTAATTCTCTAATTGATAACAATACCATTACTGGTAATAGTGTTTTAACCGATAGTCAACAAGGATCATTGGGTGGAATTTATGGTGAACAATCTACTTCTGGCGCTTGTAGTTCAAATGTGATCACCACTAATACGGTGAGTAATAACACAATTAGTAGTGCAGATTTATTTCTTAGTGGACCAGCAATTAAATTGATGTACGGTGATGTTTTTGTTGTCTCTGACAATAATTTACAAAATAGCGACGATTATTTACTTGATATTCGATTCAGTGGTAGCCAAAGCGCGCAGATTACAGATAATCAAGTTAGTCATGGGGCGGGAGGAATTTATCTTAATGGTGGAGTAAGTCAGCAAATTACTGGTAATACGATAAAAAACATTGTTTATTATAATGATGGTGCTTATGGCTTTTTAGGAGATAAAAATAATGGAATTAAAGTTCAATCTATTGGTAGTAGTTCGTTGATTAGTAATAATCGGATCAGTAATACTAGTAATGCCGGGATTGCTGTACTCTCTTCTGATCAGTTTACCGTAAGCTCTAACACAATTGTCAGTACCCGTTTTGCTGGTATCTTATCTAATGACTCCGACAATATTATTATTGATAACAATAATATTTCTTTAGTTTATCAAGCGTCTGGCCCAGATAGTTTAACTAGAGTAGGAGCAATTAGTTTAGGTTCTGCTACTTATAATACGGTGAGTAATAATAAACTTTTTAATAATTATCAAGGTATTACTTTGCGCGCGTCTGACAATAATCAGATTACCAGCAATCAAATAATGAATAGTTGGCATTATGGAATGTATCTTTCTAATGATTCAAACACAAACAATGTGTTGCAAAGTAATTTTAATTGTAGCAATTCAACATACGATATTTATTATCAGGGTGGAGCTAATTCAAATTCGGGAAGTAGTAATACTTGTTCTTCTACATATTTATGGAATGATGATGGACAAAGTGGTTGTACTAATTCCTGTGGATCTGTTTTTTCATTGACCGACTGTCAAGCAATTAGTCGTCCCGGTATTTATACTTTACAAAATGATGTTTCAGCGACGGGAACTTGTTTTACTATTACTGCCGATAATGTCAAAATTGATGGTAATGACAAAACAATTAGTTATGCTAGCAGTCAATCTGGCTATGGTATTAGTGCTAGTGATGTAGAGGGATTAACTATTATTGATTGTCAAATTGAACAAACCGACTCATCAGTTAATGGGCGCGGTATTTATTTTTCCGGAATTAGTCATTCCGTTATTTCTAATAATTCATTGACTAATAATTCTACCGGACTTTATTTAATCAATTCTACTGATAATATCATTGAAAATAATACGGTTAATTCTAACCAGCAAGGAATTTATACTGACGCTCAGACGATTACTAATCGAATTAAAGATAATCAGGTTTGCTATAATACCACCGCTGATTTACAAAGTAATAGTAATAATACGTTATTAGCAAATACTTGCGATGCGTCAACACCTACTTGTGCTGATGCTTGCGCGATTACTGGTACCACTAATCAACAATCAGGTACCTATATTCATTCCGCTCAGGATATTTTTCAACGAGATACAATAAGTGATAACATAATCTTGGAAGACAACAAATTAAGCTTGGCCAAAGATATGACCCAACCAAGTCAACTGGCGACTCTTAACTTTACTAATTCTGATTTTTCTCGTTTTCGTTTATCGGGTGATAATGTTTTTTTAGTTAATGGCGATCAACAGAAATTACTTAGCGTTGATGTTTCTGACTCCTCTTCTTTACAATTATTAGATACTTATACTACTAGTTTAAATCGTGCCGATACAATAGAGATTAAAGGCAATTATGCTTATTTAGCGGGTTGTTATCAGGACGGAGTGACACAAGATAAATTACTGGCAATAGATATTTCTAATCCGTCTTCTCCGCAATTAGCATATACTTTAGAGGACGCAGTTTTTTGCGCTACCGATAGTTATCAACAAGGAGATTATCTTTATGTGGCGGATCAATATGTTGGTTTGCGAGTTTTTGATTTATCTAATCCCGAACTACCAGTTCAGGTTAATAGTAGTTCACCTTCTTTTAGTCCTCGCGCTGTAAGTGGAATTAACCAGCATTTATATTTAATTGATTATCGTTCTATCTCTAGTAACGATGTTTACTATTTAAAATTAATTGATTTGAGTCAACCAACTAATCCACAATTATTAAGTTCGGTACCATTAACTTGGTTGCCAACTACTCTTAAAGTGGATCCACAAGAAAAATATGTATTAGTTGGTAATGCTTCTCAATCACAGTTGTTTAGTATAACGTACAAAAATACAATAACTCCAATTAGTGCCCAAGATAGTGCGACTATTAATTGTGTGGACGCTTGGCAAAATTATTTTTTTGTTGGGAGTAGTAATCAATTATCCATTTATTATCCAGATGCCACTGCTTTGTCTGTTTACTCAGATAGACAACAGACTTTATCTTTTCCACTTTCTTCTTCTTTAGCCGATTTACAATTAACAGGTCAATTAGCGTCTGTTGATCCGATTTATACAGTGAAATTTTCGACAGATCAACGTAATCTTTTCTATAGTACAAATCAATCATTTAACGCGGTTGGTTTTGATACTTAT
>DAOWAM010000020.1 GCA_030634585.1 bacterium | reverse complement strand
TTAATTATTTTATAAACAAATGAATAACAATATCCCTAAAAGCCAATTTTCTTTGCTATCTTACCTAAGTAAGGCACGCGCCAAAAACGACCAGCTAAAGCACTAATAATGCCATGAATAGACCAAACTGTACAAAGAATCCAACCAACAAAACCAATTAACCAACCAATCAAAGGGATGATTACTACGACGCCCAAAATAACCTCGGCAATAAAAAGCATTACCCCTTGTTGAGCATGGTGACTTACAAAACGAGAATCTCGCTTAACAATAAAAGGGACTAAACAAAGAATCCATAAATAAGCAAAAATAGACCAAACTCGTTCCGACCAATGAACAAAATCTTTTTTTGGTTCATCAATTACCTCTCCCCGTTCTATCTCACTATCTGGCAAATTATTATTTGCCGACATGGTTACATTTTTTTCTTCATCCATAAAATTAGTGTTAATAATTAATTATTTTTTATTTGTTAAAAATTTAATTATTTGTCGACATTGTCCAATTAATGATTGTGTAATCTTTTGTGGTAAAAGTTTCATATCAGCAATTGTTGCCAAACGAAAATTCAATTTATCCACTTCTTGTACAATGCCCTCCGTTTGTTTTTTATTGCGCGATACTGATTTATTTAATCCTAAGTTAGTTGTCTTTTTAATCAATTGTATAACACTTTGATTAATTTGCTGAATAATTTTTTTATTGAAAAATATTTTGGGCGAATTTTCTAAAGATTGCGCGATTTTAGACAATAATTGATGAATTGCTTTAGCCAATCTATTATTTGAGGAAAAAGAGTATTTTTCTCTTTTCATAAACTATTATTGTTTTAATGAAATAATATTTTCTTTGTCGAAAATATTAATGTTCGGTTCAATCAGTTGTTGATCAACTAAAGAAATCTTTTTATTCCAAATAACCGTGCCTGCTCTTGCCTGATTAGATAAAAACTCTTTGAAGTTAACGATATTTACGCCAACAACTTTTTTATTTTGGAATAAAATAACATTAAAGTCAGCGTGCCAAAAACTATAAACAGTATTATTATGAGCAATAAATTGTAATTTATCTGGAATAATTAAAGATATATTATCATTTTCCGTTTTTTTACCAACAATAAACTCACTTTCAGTAATAGGAAAATGCAGATAAGAAATTTCTTCCAATGCTAATTGTGATAAACGACGCCATTCAACTTGTAAAATTTTCACTTTTACGCCCTGGGGTGCAGTAGTAAGACATTGACGTAAGGTTAATAAATATTTGGTTTGTTGCGGTAATAAAAAACTTTCTTTAATTTCACTTTGTCCATTGAGCCAAGTAAAAATATAATTTATCTTTACTATCCCCCATTTAGCGTTTGGATTATTAACTTTAAACCAAAAATCATAATTAAAGCAATTGCCCTGCTGATCTCCTCGTAAAGCCCCTTGCCCAATAATGTTTAGCGCTTTTGGTTTATTCTTCTCGATAATATCTGTATTAACTAAATTTTGTGTTATACCTGACAACATTTGTTGATGTTGCGTTGTTCTAGAGAAATACAAAATAAAATGAGTAATACTATAAGCCCATAAACCGAGATTTATTCCAATTAAAACTATTAACAAAATTGTTTTAATTTTTTGTCGATGGGCTAAATACCAACTACTAACTTGAATTTCTTTTTCCGTGGCAGAGCCGAATACCGAAAGTTCATCTTTTTTATTCATTGGTTTAATTTATTTCTTGTGTTTTATGTTGTCTTTGTCCTCAGATGATAGCTGCTGAGCTTCTTTTCTGCGATTTTTTAGCAGATTAATTGCTTCAATAATTACTTTACTCATTGTCACTCCAATCGGTACAGCTAAGCTTATTTTCTGTTTGATTGTTTCCAAAATCTCATCAAACTTTTTAAAATAATTATCTATTCCTTTAGTAAAGTCGTTGGCTCGTTTTAACATTCTGATAAAATAATAAAGAGCCAAACAAATAAAAACAGCAATGCCAACAATTGATATTGCTAAACAAAAAAACAAAATGTCCTGACTGGTTTGTAACATAAATTTTTTGATTAATGATAAATTATTAATTTTTTTTATCCGTTTCTTATTAGATTTATTCTATCACAAATGATTAAATTGGTAAATATTTTCTGCCACGGCCAATAGAACAAAAGTAATAATTAAGGAACTTCCCCCATAACTCATCAAGGGAAAAGAAATGCCAATAATCGGAAAAAGACTCACATTCATTGCAAAATTAATGAATACTTGTGTAAAAAAAACAATACAGATACCCAAAATTAGAAATAATCCAAACTGATCCTTAGATTGACGAGCAATTCTAATAAAACGATATAGAATAGTCAACAAAGCAATAATTAAAAATGAGCAACCTAAAAAACCAAATTGCTCAGCAAACGCTGACAAAATGAAATCCGTACGTACGGCAGGTAAAAAATTGAGTTGGCTTTGTGTTCCTTGTCCTAGTCCTTTCCCTAAAAATTCTCCCGATCCGACAGCAATTAATGATTGATTCACTTGCCATCCTATCCCCATTGGATCAGAACGCAAACCTAAAAAAGTAAGTATTCTCTGTTGTTGATAAGAACGCAAAACAAAAAACCAAGAAACAGTTAATAAAATAATAACTAAAACACTAATAACCAGAACAAGTTTTGCCCGACGATTAATTAATAAAAACATTATCCCCCACAAAATAACTAATAATATTCCCGATCCCATATCTGGTTGTTTCAAAACTAATAATAAAGGCAAACAAACTAAACAAGCGCTTAATACAACTCGCCAAATAGGAAAGATTTTACGACAATATTTTGTCCAAAAATCGGCCAACATAATAATCAAAACAAACTTTACTAATTCAACTGTTTGAAAATTTATTCCACCGAATGACAACCAACCCTTAACTCCCCGATAATTTTTACCAAAAATTAATGTAAGTACCAAAAGAAATAAAGCAAGTAAATAAAACCAATATGTATAAGAACGAAAAAAATGATAATCTAAATGAATTAGCAAAAAGAATAATCCTAGACCAATACCGGTAAAAATTAACTGTCGATAAAAATAAAAAAAATTATCTTGGAATAAAGATAAGCTATATTGAACAATTAAACCAGCGCTAATAATAAAAATTACCGCTGTAAATAATATCCAATCAAACCGTTTTAAATTAAAAACAGTTTTTTTCATTATTTTATTCTCTAACTGCGCGTAATACTTCTTCGATAGAAATAATTCCTTGTTTTGCTTTAGCAAGGCCATCTTCTAGCAACGTTACCATTTTCTGTTGTTTTGCCGCTAATCGATATTCCTCTAAAGGCACGCGTTTAATAATTAAATTAGCAAAAGTATCGTTAATTTCTAAAATCTCAAAAATACCTACTCGCCCCTGACAACCTTCATGATTGCAATGTTCGCATCCTTTTGCTCGATAAAACTTAGGTCTTGGCTTATTGGATGGAAAAAGACGCGTAAAAGCATCAGCGGGAATTTGACGTTTTATTTCTGATAAATCATCATCTGTTAATTGATATTCCTGACGACAATAAGGACAAAGTTTACGTACTAATCTTTGAGCAATAACGATATTTAAAGTTGAAGCAATCAAAAATGGTGGTACCCCCATATCGATCAATCTAACTAATGTAGTTACGGTATCATTGGTGTGAAATGTTGTTAATACTAAATGGCCAGTCATTGCCGCATTGATAGCAATACCAGCGGTTTCATTGTCTCTAATTTCACCGACTAAAATAATGTCCGGATCTTGTCGCATCAATGCCCGCAAACCAACAGAAAAAGTATAACCAATACGCGAATTAGCTTGACATTGATTAACTCGCGGAATTTGATATTCAACTGGGTCCTCGACAGTACAAAGATTAACCTTAGAAGTATTTAAAATATTGACCATCGTATATAAAGTAGTCGTTTTTCCAGAACCAGTCGGACCAGTCACAAAGATAATTCCGTGTGGTTTGCTAATATAATTTTTTACTAACCGTAAGTGTTCATCTGAAAAACCTACCTGTTTTAAAGTCAATAACGCATTTTCTCCTTTTAATAAACGAAGGACTATTTTCTCTCCCCAATACGTTGGCAAGGTAGAAACACGAAAGTCTAAACGTTCACCTAAAATCATTTGTTTAAATCTACCATCTTGTGGCAAACGATGCTCATCAATTTTTAGTTCAGACAAAATCTTAATACGCGCTACAATGCCTAAATGAATTGATCGATTTAAAGTTAATATATCTCGCAAAACACCGTCTACTCGAAATCGGACAATCATTTTGTGCTCTTGCGGTTCGATATGAATATCAGAAGCATCTTGTCTAACCGCATATTCTAAAATTAAATCAACAATTTTAATAATTGGTAGATGTTGCGCTAAAATCTTTATGTCTTTTGTTTCCAACATGCCAACAGTCTCTTTTCCTTTATTTAAGACACTCTCTACTTTATCTTCTAATTTTTGTTTGTATTGTTCGAGAACGTCGGCTAAACCTTTAGATGTAGTCAAATATAAATCTATCTTTAATCCGGTAGTACGAGCAATTGATTCAAAAACAGGTAAGTTCTCCGGATTTAGACTAGCTACCTTTAATCGTTTATCATCTTTTTCAAAGGCAATTACTTGTTGAGAACGAGCAACTGATTCGGGAATTAATTTTAATACTTCTGAATCAATTAATTTTCCACCTAATTTAATTAACGGGATTTTCCAATATTTGGCTGCTTGTTCATATAAATCAGCTTGTTTAATAATTTTCTGATTTATTAGATAAGTTTCTAAATCAATGTCTCGCGAATTAGCAGCAATCAATAATTTGTCGAATTTATCTTCTGACAATAATTTACTACTAATTAAAATTCTTTTTAATTGTTGCGGTATAAACATAGATTTAAAATTAAAAATGTGATAAAATATAATTAAGTTATTTTATTCTAACATAATTCATTAAAAACAACAAACAAAATGTCTAATTATCAAATCAAGATTTTTCCCTCAATTTTAGCTTCCCAACAGGAAAAAGAAGAAAAAATAATCAATTTTATTCCTGAAGTTAATCAAGAAAGCGAGAATAAGCTCGGAAAATTATTTATTTTGGGAAAAGTCGATTCTTCATCAATCAAAAACAAACTGTTAGATTTATTCCAAGAAACATTAGTAAAAAATTATTATTATAATCATCACCCATTAGATGAGCAAAAAGATAAAATAGATATAAACGCTAAATTAGAAAACTCGATTGAATTGTTGAACCAAAAAATCAATCTTAAACTAGTTAACCTGCCAACCTGGTCAAATAATTCTTATATTTTAATTATCATAATTAAAAACAACCAGGTTTACTTCACCGGTACTGGTAAATTTAGCGCATTATTAATCGCTGAACAAAAAATAACCAATCTATTCGACACGGAAAAAGGAAAAGAACAAATTAATTTTAATAAGCTATTCCCTTATTTAGTCAGTGGGACATTAGAGAAAGAACAGGTTTTATTTTTTAGTAATAAATATCTTTGGCAATCTATTCAGAAGATGCAACTAAATAAGATCTTTTCCGATCTGCCTATACAACAAGCCAATAAATATTTGGAAAACTATTTGACAGAACGTCAATTAGAAAACTCGGTAGAAATATTGATGATTAAAAACGAACCGCCAATTGATGAACCATCTACACAAAAACCCATAATTAAAGTTGATCAAACTCAACCATCAGAAAAAATTACTGTTAAATTAATTGGCCAAAACAATAACAAACAACAAATAAACATTCAACAAAAAATTAATCAAGCAAAACCAGACATTAAATTAGTAAAAGAAAAAAGTGCTAACGCCCATCAACAAAACGTTAAACAGTTTTTAGCACCAGCACAAATAAAGAAACACTTTAAACAATTATTGCCCAAGTTTAAATCACCAGACCAATTAATACTCACTATTGGATTAATCTTGTTGGTACTTTTTATTATTAGCTCGGCAATTATCGGTGGGCGTCAAATTAAACAACAGCGAGACAAAAAATTTGATTTAGCGCTTACACAAATTCAAAATAAACAAGCTGAAATTAGTAGCGCCTTAATTTATCAAGATAAAATAAAAGCTAAAAAAAGCCTGAACGAAACAGAATTACTAATCGATAGTTTGGACGCAGATTCTATCCCTAAAGATTATCGAACAGAATTTGCCACAATACAAAACAAGCAACAAGAATTGATAGAACAGATTTATTATTTGATTACCATTAAGCAGCCAGATTTATTAGCTGATTTTTCCCAAGCAATTGATAAAAAGATTGATCTTCGCCATATTTGGTTAATTGAACATCAACTTTATAGTTTTAATCCAGCAAATAACTTTATTTATCAATTCAATCCCGATAACCAACAGACCAATTTGCTTTCTCAGTCTTCACAAAATATTGGCTATTTAATTGATGGAAGCGTAAAAGATAAAGACCATCTACTTTTTTATCATCAAAATCAAGGATTGGCTCAATTTGATCTAGTTAATCAATCCCTTGATCCCCTCACTTTAACTACCGATAATTCCAGTTTGCAAATTAAAGACATCGTTTGTTACCAAGATAATCTTTATATATTAGATAGTCAGCAACAACAAATTTTTAAATATGAACCTACTATTGATGGTTATGGAAAAGAAATAGTCTGGCTAAAAGAAAGTATTCCCGAAATTAATCAAGCAATTTCTATGTCCATTGATAGTTCAATTTATTTGTTAACTAAATCAAGCGATCCTCTTTCTAATAATAGTCGACATCAAATCATTAAATTATATCAAGGAAAACAATTAGATTTTTCTTTAGAAGATATTTATCCCGCGCTTCAACAAGCGACTAAAATTATCACTGAATTAGATTGGTTAAACATTTATCTGCTTGACCCAACCGAACAACGACTAATTATTTTTGACAAACAAGGAAAATTAAAAAAGCAATTTACTAGTCCATTATTTACCAATTTGGATGATTTGGCTATTGACTATGATAAGCAAATAGCATATTTATTAAACGAAAATAAAGTTTACTCAATTGATTTATCCCCAACAATAGAATAATTTAAAATAATTAATCTATAAACTAACAATCTAAAATTCATTAATTTTATTTATTGACTCTGTTAAATAAAATCTACAAGATTTTAATTTACAAAGTAAATTAATTAACAGGGTGACCTCCGAACCCAAATTTTCATGTACCCAACGTGGTATATGACGTGGTTCAGATTTGACAATCTTTCTTACACATGCTAATATCTAATTAATAATCATCAAAGGAGGCTTAAGTGAAGATTAAAAAGTTACAGAAAGCATTAGAAGCTTTGGTCGGTGAACGGATTAACATAAAATATCGTTCTTCAACAACAAAAATAACTTCAATAGAAGGAACCAAGATACTCGCTATTTCTGATAAATCTATATTTTTAGAAATAGATATTCCCAATCAAATAAAGACAATCCATCCAAAACCCTACATTGAAGTCGCTATTGAAAATGTCACCAGAGTAACGTTTTACTAAAACATACAAAGAGTGCTAAAAAAATATTTTTTTTGGCACTCTCTACTATTTTGCCAACTTTGTTGTTGTACAGGGTCAACCCAGTACAACAAATATTAAATCGTTAAATATTCTGGATTGACAATTTTTTTTGAACGTGCTAATGTTTTAATAATAATCAAAAGGAGGATTGAATGAATATTAAAAAATTAGAAAAGGTATTAAGAAAGGGATTGAATAAACATGTCGATATTGTTGTGAAGCTCCATCACGTAGAAACAAGAGTAATATTCGAAGGAATAATAAAGAATGTTTTTCAAGGATGCGTGTACTTAAAATTGAGCAACCCTAAGACAATAATTCCGATCTTGGAAATCGCGTTAAAAGACATTACCGAGGTAATGTTTTACTAAAACATACAAAGAGTGTCAAAAATTATTTTTGACACTCTTCCTAATTAACAAATTAAATTACTATCGCAGTTGAACTGCGATAGTAATTATACTTTTATTTTAAGGTCACTTTTCCACCTGCTTCTTCTAATTTTTTCTTCATATCTTCCGCTTCTTCTTTAGATACACCTTCTTTAATTACTTTTGGCGCGCCGTCCACTAAATCCTTACATTCTTTTAATCCTTGTTGTGTAATTTGTCGAATTACTTTAATCACTGAAATTTTGTTTGCCCCTGATTCGGTTAGTTCAACATTAAAACTGGATTTTTCTTCCGCTGGCTTAGCACCTTCAGCACCTCCACCAGCTGCTGGAGCAACTGCAGTCATTACTGGAGCAGAACTAACTCCAAAATGATCTTCTAAAATCTTTACTAATTCAGACAGATCTAAAACGGACATTTTTTCGACCTCTTCCACTAATTTCTTAAACTTAGCGGGTACCACTTTTTTTTCCTCGCCCACCATAGCCTTTGGCGAAGGTGTGGCCTTTTTATCAGTAGAAGCTGGTACTACTTTTTCTTCTGATGAATTTTCTGCTTTGTTTTGTTCTTCAGTCATAAAATTTATGATTAATGTTAATATTTATTATAATTTGAATTATTTTTTCTCACTAATTGCTTTTAATGCTCTGATAAAACCACTTAAATTATTCCGACTAAGCGATAAAAAATTAACTAATGGACTATTTAATGTCCAAAGAAGCTTAACTAAAAGCTGTTGACGATTAGGCAGTTTACTTAATTGTTCTACTTCCGTTTCATTTAATAATTGTATTTCTTGTTCGTTAAATAAAACTCCTGACCCTACTTTTAACAAATTGTGTTGTTGACTAAATTCTTCTAAAACTTTGGCGCCAGCTATTTCATCAGTCTTACAAAAAGTGATAGCTAACGGTTCTTTTATTTTATCCAAATCTATATCAACATTTGCTTCTCGTAATACTTTTTGTAATAATGTTTTTTTTGGTATCACGTAAGAGCAATTTTCTTTTTTTAATAATATTCTTAATTCAGATAAATTAGCTACTGTTAATCCACGATAATAAGAAAAATAAATTGATTTAGCGTCAGTCAATTGTTTAGACAATTGATCCAACATTGTTCCTTTTTGTTGTTTTGTTTTAGGCATTTTTGTAAAAATTAAAAACGGTACTTAATTACCGCAAATAAAGGATTGTATCCTCGGCAGGAAATTA
>DAOWAM010000015.1 GCA_030634585.1 bacterium | reverse complement strand
TTGTTATTATTTGATATGTTTTATCTTTCTGGTTGAACTATTTCTAGTGAAATATTTTTTTATCCAATCTTGTGATCTTCTTGAAATTTCTTTTCTCTTTTTTCCATCTCTGAAATAGACCTAATTCTATCTAAAACAAGATTACCTTCTCCCCGTTGTTGTTTTTTAAGAATGGCGTTACCAATAGTGGCAATAGCCTTAGATAAAGAACCATTTCTACCGATTATTTTTCCTACATCAGATTTATCAGCATAGACTCTAACCAATAACCCCTCGCCAGAGATTTGATAAAGAATAACCTTGGTTTTATCAGGTTTAGTTACTAGATTCTTTATTACATCTTCAATTAAGGATGTAATCTTCCGTAAATTTTCTTTCCGGGCATTCTCTCTCATTATTTTAATCGTTTCATCGCTATCATCTATTAACTGTTTTGATTGTGCTGGTCGATTAACGCCAATTTTGTCAATGTCAATCTGTTTGATAACTTGATAAGAGATTGGGCTTTCTTTCACTGGCACTGGCGATTTTTTCTCTACTTTCGGGCTCTCTTTTTCCTCTGACAAAGGAGGCTTTGGTGAATGAAGACTCAAATCATCTGGTGTTTTTTCGTAAATCATAATAATATAATTAATAATTAAACTATCTTTATTCTAAGAAATAAGATTTAAGTTGTCAACCCTGAACCACGCCATGTACCACGTTGGGTACATGAAAATTAGAGTTCAGGTTTGACTCTGTTAAATAATTTCGCCAAAGGCGAAATTCCTGCTTCACAGGATTTAACAAGGTTGACAAATCAAGTTAAATAAATTATGATTAAAGAAAAAAGGAGGTAGATAAATGAAATTGGATGAAAAATTTTTGAAAGGAATACCAATTTTCTATTTTCGGAAAATACACCCGGATCAAATCTCTTCTCAGGCATTGAGAGAATACGCGATGACCAAGAAAAGTCGCCGAGCCTATGAATTGCTTCGCCAAGCAGAAATTAAATGTTATTGGTTTGGTAGTAATGACAAAAAGGCGCCGTGTATTGCATACGATCGGGAATACAGAGGTATTCGAAGAATCAAAAGATTTATCAAAAAATGGAAAAAGATGAAAAAGCTTTTAGAAAAGCAAAGATCATCAATCCCCGCAAATTACATTAATTTGCGGGGATTTTTATTGTTAAATGCTTTTTATTTTGTTAAAATTAAAGCATGTTTTATTAACGGAAACAAAATAAAGATAAAAATAATTTATTATTAATCAAATATAACTATGGCTTTAGTAAAAAAATTAACTAATTATTTAGAAAAAAACAAGATTAAGTATAAAACGATTAAACATCGTACTGTTTATACTGCGTGGGATTTAGCCAAGACAATGCATATTAGTAAAATGTCAACGATTACCAAAACATTGATCGTTAAAGCAGACAGAGAGTATTTAATAGTTTTGTTACCAGCAAATAAAAATTTAGACAAAAATAAGTTTAAAAAAGTAGTTAATCAACAACGAAAAAAAGATGGATTAAAAGCGATCAAGAAGATTTCCTTTGTCAAAGAAAATTGGCTAAAGAAAACGATTAAATTAGGAAAAATAGGGGCGATACCTCCTTTTGCTGGCTTATTGAAATTACCTTTATTCATCGATCGAGGTATATTAAAAAATAAAAAGATTTTTGTTAACTCGGGAGATTATCAAATTGCCTTAGAAATTTCAAGTAAAGCATTAGTGAAATTAGAACAACCTATTCAAGGAAGTTTTAGTAAGAAAAAATAAGATGTATGAAATTAAATTAAATCAGTTTGAAGGTCCATTAGATTTGTTGTTAGAATTAATCAGACAACAAAAATTAGATATTACTCAAATTAGTTTAGCTAAAGTGGCTGACAAATTTTTAAATTATGTGATTCAGGAGCAAAACAATATACCATTACAAGAATTATCTGATTTTTTGAGTATTGCTTCACGCTTATTGTTTATTAAATCGAAAACCTTGCTTCCTTCTTTGGTTTGGGAAGACGATGGAGAAGAGGAACAGCTAACTAAACAATTAAAGATTTTCCAAGAATATTTATTGGCAGGTAAAACAATTAATAATATTATCAATCAACGGCATTTTTCTTTTTCTCGACCATACTTGTCTTTAAAATTAAATTCACAAGTATCTTTTCCAACTAAAGTAAATTGCCAAATATTATGGCGTAAATTTTTTAGTTTGGTAAAGAATTTAGAAGAAAAACAAAAGCTTTCACAAAAAACCGTTAGACATTTGATGAGCTTACATCAAAAGATTAATCAATTAAGAAATTGGCTATCTAAATCGGAAGATAAAAAATTAAATTTCTTTTCTTTGATTGAATATTTCGGACATAAAAAACGTGAAGACGTAATTTTAAATTTTTTAGCTTTGTTAGAATTAAACAAGAGGCAAATAATAGTTCTACGGCAAAAACAATTATTTGAAGAGATTATTATTAAAAAACAGTTTTAATATGATAGATAAAAAAAAGACAATTGAAAGTTTGTTGTTTGTTGCTGATCGGCCGTTAAGCAAACAAGAAATTGTTAAATTAACTGAAACGAACAAACAAGAAACAGAAAAATGTTTGAAACAATTAATTGAAGAATATAATCAGGAACCTGGGCGAGGCATACAAATAATCAATAATCAAAATGATTATCAAATGGTTACACATCCACAGAGTAGTAAAATTATTCAACGATTTTTAAAAAAAGAGATAAATAGCGAATTAAGTCGTCCCGCGTTAGAAACCTTGGCCATTATTTCGTATCGTGGACCAATTAATAAGTTAGAATTAGATCAAATTAGGGGAGTTAATTGTGCTTTAATTTTACGCAATCTGATGATTAGAGGATTGGTAGAAAAAAGATTATCTAAAGGCAAAGAGAACAACGAGTTTTATCAGGTATCAATTGATTTTATACAACATTTAGGAATCAATCAGTTAAAAGATCTGCCCGATTATGAAAAATTAAGTAATTTATCATTAGACGAAGAAGAAAAATAATGTTATGGAAAATTGTTTTTAATTTATATTTAGTCAATCAGGTAATATTAGCTAGTTTTTTTTCTTCGACTAAACCTGTTTTTTTGATAACAAATCAGGACAATCAAATATCGTCTGAACAAGAGATAAAAGCACCGCAACGAATTAATCTAAATCATCTTGGAACTATCATTAGCGCTAAAAATGGATTAGTGATTGATCAGAAAAGTAAAAAAATTCTTTACCAGAAAAATCCGAATCAATCTTCATCAATTGCCAGCATTACTAAATTAATGTCGATGTTAGTGTTAGACGAGCTGGATCTATCGCCAGAAATGACAGTTATAATTCAAGATAGCGACAAAGAGATAGAAGATGATGGTGCTTGCTCAGAAATTGAAATAGGTGAAGTAGTACGAGTAAAAGATCTATTACACTTAGCGTTGATTTCCTCTGACAATGACGCAGTAAAAGCATTGGTTCGTATTTCTGGTTTAACAGAGCAACAATTTATCCAACGAATGAATCAAAAGGCGCAAACAATTGGCTTGTCCAATACTTATTTTGCCGATCCGACCGGATTAAATTCAGATAATTCATCAACCGTCATTGATTTGGCGCGTTTATTAACCGTTGTTTTAGAAAAATCATCGATCGCGCAATTAATCAATCAACGATATTATTCTTTTTCGATAGTCAATCAGCCAGAAAGAATAATTAAAGTTTATTCCACCGATCGTTTATTAGATAGTTTTTTGAATACAGATCCTTATCATATTATAGGTGGAAAAACTGGTTATTTGGACGAAGCTGGTTATTGTTTTACTTTCTTGGTAAATAATCAAGATGATCATCCTTTGATGATTGTTTTATTGGGGGCAGACTCTTCACAAGCGCGATGGCAAGAAGCAAAAGGTCTGGCCATCTGGACTTGGGAAAATTATCAATGGTTAAAATAATTTAAACTCAAGGACATCGGGTATAGTTAATAAATATCTTTAATCAAATAAATGGAAAACTTATCAAAAAAAGAAGAAGAGATACTTGATTTTTGGGAAAAGAATAAAATTTATCAAAAATCATTACAACAACGAACTGGTCGTCCAGTTTTTAGTTTTTATGATGGACCGCCTTTTGCTTCTGGATTACCTCATTATGGACATGTGTTGGCCAGTGCAATTAAAGACAGTGTTGCGCGTTATTGGACAATGCGTGATTTTTGGGTAGAACGAACAGTAGGTTGGGATTGTCACGGCTTACCAGTAGAAGTATTAGTAGAAAAAGAAATAGGGATTAAAAACAAAAAAGATATTTTAAATTTGGCTAGTGGCGATAAAGATAAAAGCATTGCTAAATTTAATCAAGAATGTCGTAAATCTGTTTTTCTTTATATTAAAGAATGGCAGTATATGTTGAAAAGAATTGGTCGTTGGGCAGATTATTCTTATCAATATGCAACGATGAATAATGAATATATTGAATCTGTTTGGTGGGTTTGGAAACAACTTTACGAAAAAAAATTAGTTTATCAAGATTGGCGAGTAACACCCTATTGTCCTCGTTGTGGAACCCCTCTGTCCAATTTTGAAGTAAATCAAGGATATAAAACAACCAAGGTTAAATCAATTTATTTAAAGTTTAAGTTAAAAAAACAGCAAAACAGTTATTTTTTAGTTTGGACAACTACTCCTTGGACATTATCCGCCAATGTTGCTTTAGCAGTTAATCCAAATATTGATTATTTGAAATTGACTACTTCAAGTGGCAACTATTTTATGGCGAGAGAATTAAAAGATAGTGTATTAGCTGATTCTTTTTTATCTAAAGAAGAAATTATCAAAGAGGAAAATATTAAAGGAAAACAATTACTTAACTTGGAATACGAACCTATCTTTGATTTTATTAAATTAGATAAAAAGGCGTATTACGTGGTACCGGGAGATTTTGTTACTACCGACGAAGGTACGGGGATTGTTCACTTGGCGCCTGCTTTTGGAGAAGATGATATGTTAATCGGTAAAAAATTTGATTTACCGGTTCTAATTACGGTTGATTTAGATGGAAATTTTAAATCAGAAGTTAGTTTATGGGCAGGTAAACCAGCGATCAAACAAAATGAAAGAATCATTCAATATTTAACCGACGAAGAAATAATTTTGAAAGTAAAAGAAATAGAGCATGAATATCCTTTTTGTTGGCGTTGCGATTCTCCATTATTGTATTATCCATTAAATTCTTGGTATGTGGCAGTAACCAAAATAAAAGAACGATTGTTGTTCAATAATAATAAAATTGCCTTAACTGATGCTAGTGGTAAAAAACATCAAGGAATCCATTGGTTGCCGGAATATTTAAAAGAAGGGAGGTTCGGTAAGTGGTTAGAAGGAGTGCGAGATTGGGCAGTTTCTCGTAATCGTTTTTGGGGAGCGCCGATTCCTGTTTGGATATGTCCTAATTGTCATTATGAAAAAGTAGTTGGTAGTATTAGTGAATTAGGACAACAAGCGCCAGCTGATTTACATCGACCTTATATTGATCAAGTTACTTTTGTTTGTCCACAATGTGGAGAGAAAATGAAACGGATAGAGGATGTATTTGATTGTTGGTTTGAATCTGGATCTATGCCTTACGCGCAATATCATTATCCTTTTGAAAATCAAGAAAAATTTACACATGGATTTCCAGCTGACTTTATTGCCGAAGGATTAGATCAAACTCGAGGTTGGTTCTATACTTTACATGTGTTATCAACCGCCCTTTTTGATCAGCCAGCTTTTAAAAATGTGATTGTCAACGGTTTAATTTTAGATAAAAATAGAAAGAAATTATCTAAAAAATTACGAAATTATTTATCTCCACAAGAAGTTTTCGATACTTATGGAGTAGACGCGTTACGTTATTATTTATTAACAACGACTTCAATCGGTGAAGATTTCGTTTTTGATGAGCAGGGATTAAAAATCGTTTCTCGTAAGATTATTTTGACCTTGCGTAATGTATTAAACTTTTATCAATTGTATCGACCCAAAGCAGTTGATTTTAAAAAGATTAATTTACTTAGTCAAAAAAATGTTTTAGATAAATGGATTATTAGTTGCTTCAATTTATTAGTAAAACAAGTAAATCAATCAATGACTAATTTTGATTTAACTGTTTCTTTACGTCGAATAGGTGAATTTATTAATGAACTATCTACTTGGTATTTACGTCGTTCTCGCCAACAATTAAAAAATAAACAAATTAATACACAAGCAACATTAACTTGGATATTATTAGAACTAAGTAAATTAATGGCTCCATTTACTCCGTTTGTGGCGGAAGAAATTTATCAAGTAATTAAAGATGATTTAATTAATTATCCAAACAAAGAATCAGTTCATCTGGAAAATTATCCACAGGTAGATGAAGAATTAATCGACCAACAATTATTAGTAGAAATGAAATTAATTCGCCAAGTTTGCGAATTAGGTCAATCGGTGCGCAAAGAAACACAAATTAAAACTAGACAAAAGTTATCTTATGTTAATGTCGTTAATCATCAGTGCAAAATTACCAAAACCGATCTATGGCAGTTAGTAATCGAAGAATTAAATATCCAAAATATAGAAGTAGTAGATCAACTACCACGCGGTAAACATTGGCAACAGCAACAAGCTAATCAGAATCTATCTATTGCTTTAAATATAGAAATAACACCTGATCTAAAAGAAGAAGGAATGGCGCGAGAAATAATCAGAAAAATAAATGGTTGGCGAAAAGAAATGAAATTAACTATCAAAGATTTAATTTATTTGTCTTATAAAACCGAAGATTTAATATTGGAAAAAACATTAATTAAATATGGTTCTTTAATTGAATCAGAAACATTAAGTCAAGACTTACATCTTGGACAGATAGAAAAATACGAAGATAAAAAAGAGTTTGAATTTGAAGAAAAGAAGATTATTTTTTATTTTCAATTAATAAAAAAAGGAAAATAAGCGAAGAAAATATCAAACAAGTTAATTTGTTAGTACAAAAAATGTTATTGGGGCATTTAAATAAACCATTGCCAATTATGAAGTTCGTTTCTTGATTTCTCGATATTTTTACTTTTAAATAAAATGTCTAATTTCCGCTAAAATGTTTAGAATAATTAAGCAATCTAAAAAATCATTGGCTCGTTGTGGTGAGTTAACTACGCCACATGGTAAAATCAATACCCCCTTTTTTATGCCGATAGCTACTCGTGGGGCAGTGAAAAATCTAACACCCGAGGAATTAAACGATCTAGGAGCGCAGATTATTTTGTCCAACACTTATCATCTATTACTTCGTCCGGGGACAAAAATAATTAAACGAGCAGGAGGATTACATCAATTTATTCATTGGGATAAACCAATATTGACTGATAGTGGTGGCTATCAAATTTTTAGTTTACGAAAGAATATTTTGCAGATTAATCAACAAGGTGTTAAGTTTCGTTCAGAAGTTGATGGTCAATTAATTTCATTAACGCCAAGCAAAGTAATTAAGATCCAACAAATACTAAAATCAGATATAATTATGGTTTTAGACGATTGTCTCCCGCATCTTAATAATAAAAAGAAAATTGACTTAGCCGAACAGCTAACTACTCATTGGGCAAAAAAAAGCAAACAAGCTTATACAAAATTATTCAAAACAGTAAAAAACAAACAGCGACCCTTATTATTTGCTATTGTGCAAGGTGGTATTTACACGGATTTACGACAACGCAGTATTAGTAATTTAAAAAAGATTGGCTTTGATGGATATGCGATTGGTGGACTAACGATTGGCGAACCGATTGCTAAAACCTATCAAATATTAGACATTTTGTCACAACAATTGCCGGTTAATCATCCACGTTATTTAATGGGTGCTGGCCAACCAGAACAGATAGTACAAGCAGTAAAAAGGGGAATTGATCTATTTGATTGTGTAATTCCAACTCGTAACGCACGACACGGGTTACTCTATGTATTTAATCATCGAGTACAATCATTACAAAATGATAATTTTTATCAAAAAATTCATTTAACTAATAATAAACATAAAGATGATCGACGACCGATTGATTCAAATTGTTCTTGCTATACTTGTCAGCATTATTCTCGAGCCTATCTACGCCATTTATTAATGACTAAAGAAAATTTGGCATTACGTCTATTAACAATCCATAATCTGTCTTTTTATTTAAATCTGATGGCCAAAATTCGCCAATCAATTGCTAAAGATAAGCTCTAAATAATATATTTGTTTGACACAGATATATTTGTGTGCTATTATTATAAATAATCTAAGCTACATAAATATTAAATATATGCGCGAATATTTTTCTAAAAAAATACCAACAAACAAAGAAGGGAAAGAAGAACCCTCCAAAGATGCAGATACTGAAGAAAACAAACATTCTAAAAAACATCCGAAAAAAAGAATCAGCACTAAAAATGGGCAGGAAAAGATTTTAAAGGAAAGAAAATCAAAAAAAGAAAAAATGACGGACATTAAATCTAATGTAGACAAAGAAGAAAAAACATGTATAAAAAAGAAGACTTGGACTGTTCCAGAAAAATATACTATTTTTGATAAGATTGCTATTTCAAATAAAGGTGGACGCATTACTTATCGCTTCAAAGAACGACCAAATGGTAGATGGCATATTAATTTAGATGGTCAAGATTTAGGAAAATATGACAATGTTAAGCATCTTTTTTTCCTAAAAAATGGTAAATCAGCAGTTCGTATTGCTAAAAAGGGTGGAAGATGGTCAATAAATATAGATAATCAAGAATTAAATAGATATGATCTAATTGGGCCTTTGAAATTTTCAGACGACAATAAACATTTTGCTTGTATTGCTTATCGAAATGCCAAAGAAATTATTGTTTTAGATGGTCAAGAATTAGGAGAATACAGTAAAGATGAAATACGGTTTTTAGGTTTTTTAGATAATGGCAAACATTTAATTTGGCAAATTCGGAGAGAAAGTGGAGAACAATTTATGGTAGTTGATGGCATGAGGCAAAAAGAATATCGTTGGATACATTCTCTCACTTTTTCAGATGATAACAAACATTTTGCTAATATTTCTGATGATCTGAATTCTAAACAAAAAAATAATGAGCTGGTAGTAATTGACGGTCAAGAACAAAAGAAATATAAAAGGATAGAAAAAAAATCAATAGTTTTTTCCGCTAATGGGCGTCATTGTGCTTACAAAGCAAATCAAAATGATCAATGGTTCGTAGTAATTGATGGCAAAGAACAACAAAAATATGATGAAATTGGCACGATTGTTTTTTTTATTGATAGTAAACATTGTGCTTACAAAGCAAAGCAAAATGATCAATGGTTCGTGGTAATTGATGGCAAAGAACAGCCCAGCTACGATCAGGTGAGACTAATAGAATTAATCGACAATAAAACCTTTGCTTATATATCGGAAAACAAAAAAAGGGAGAAACAAACAATCGTGTTAAACGGACAAGAACAAAAAGAAGCAGATCTAATCTTATTTTTTGAATTTTCGCCCGATAAAAAACGTTTTATGTACGTACATAAAAAAGGAAATAAAGAATATGTGGTAATTGATGGGCAGGAACAATCAGGTTATGATCAAATAAAAACGTTTAGTTTTTCTAATGATGGTAAACATTTTGCTTATTTGGCTTATTGCGAAAAAAGAAATAAATGGACGGTTGTTTTGGATGGACAGGAATTAGATTATTACGATTGGATAGTTTATCCAGAATTTTTAGTTGATAGCGAGAAAGGGTTTGCTTATTTAGTCTATTTAGTAGGTAACCAAGATGAACAAGCTATAATTTTTAATGGTAAAATGCAAAAGAAATATGATTATTTACGTCGACCGAAAGAGTTAAACGATCAAGATTATTATATTTGTCTTGGAATGAAAGATGGTAAACAATCAATTATTATTAATCAGCAACAATTAGAAGAACATGATCGTATTCTTAACGTGAAACGATCAAAAAATAAACTATATCTTATTTATGACGCGCAAACTGGACATCGGATTTATCATTACAAAGTAAAATTAGAAAGTTTTAAATAAAAAATTCAATAATTTATTTTCTAAAACTATCTAACCTAAGGTTAGATAGTTTTCTATCATAGTGTATTTCGGATCAGAATACAGGGGTGCAGGGTTGACAAGATATTTAAGACGTGCTACATTATGGATAGTAATTAGGAGAGGATTTTTTGTTATATAAAATGTTCTTTTAAATAAAAATAAATTTATTATTGAATAATAAATAAAAGGAGGTTCTTAGTGGGGTTAAACCTTAAGCAAACATTTGTATTGTTGAAATGGGCGTACGCGAGAAGAAAGACAAGTGTTGTTTTGGACGCTTGCGCAGTTTACGATGTT
>DAOWAM010000060.1 GCA_030634585.1 bacterium | reverse complement strand
TTTTTTCGTGCCAGCGAAGCTGGTGCGCCAACTACTCTAGTTTTTTAGGAATTATAATATTAAAATCTCTTGGAAAAATTATGTTTTGAATTATTGCTAAACCTTTAATTATGGCATTGTTTGCATTAACAAGCTCAACTCTAAACCAATTTAACGAAGGTAATTGTTCGCCAAAACTAAATTGCGTTTCTACTGTTCCGTCCGGTTTATACTCTGAACAAACTTTGGGATCAATCCCAGCAGTTTGATCAATAGCATGTTTTTTATGTGAAAAGGTGTTTCGATATGCTCGCAAAATTGATATACTTTTATTGTTGTTAATTTTATTAAGCGTTTCTACGATTTCTAATTTTCTCTGATTTTTATTTTTACCGGAATTAAGGTAAGTTATTAAACTGCCAAAATTACAATTATCCTCGTTCATTGTTTCTGTACAACCACATTTTCTTATAGCTTCCAACGCCCCCCCATTTTCTTTATGCTCGAAATAACAACGGCACATTTGGGCAATTTTGTCCAAACAAGCATAAATTCTCAAAATCGCATTATCAACTAAATAAATCATAAGCCAATATTTTTTCTCATCAGAAATAAGAATTTCTTGATTTTCAAGATAAATTTTTTTGTTACTAGCCAATTGATTCATCAAATTTTCCAAACCAATAACGCTTTCAACAATGCCTCGCAACATTTTTTGTATTTCAAGCGACCATTGTCCCGCTTCTGCTCTTTTTCCACCTTTAAAATTCATCATAAGAATAATTGGGTTTGAATAAATCCAAAAATCTGCAGGCAATAATTTTATATTTACTGATTTTTGATCGCTTCTTTTATTTTCGCTCAATTGTTCTGATTTCTTCATTTTAATTTTTTAATTTCTTCCTTTAATACGGGAATAGATTCAATAATATTTTGATAACCCACATTAGTTCTTGCCCAACTTAACTTCTCAATTTTTTCGGCCACATTTCTGTATTCTTGCACTTCAATTTCCCCTAACTTCACTAACTGTAAAAAATATAACCTTAGTAATAAACGAGAATAATCCGAGCCATCATAAACAAAATTATTAAGATGGTAATCATCAATTGAATCTAACCATCTCAATAACTTTTCTTTTACAAAAACTTTTTGTTGTTCTAAATCTTTAATTTCAATATTTATATCCGTTTTTAATAAATCCAAAAGTTCACTTGTTATTTGATTGATTTTTTTAATATGTTCTAACCACTTATTCCAGCTCTTGCCACCATCTATCATAAATTGGATATTCATGGCAGACAATATTTCAGAAGATATTAACTCTAACTTTTTCCAATAATCCGATTCCTCACCAAATATTTTCTTTATATTACTCAAATTATTTTCAATGTCATTTCTTGTTTTTTCAACTTCATATTTCAAAACATCTAATTGTGGATTAACCTGTTTTTCTTGATAAAGATTTGTGATAATGAGAATATCCAAAATAGTATGAAATATCCAAGAAATAATCTGAGATTTTTCTTCATTCTGTTCATCTTTACCAACTTTACCAACGGGTATATCTTTCGAAAAATATTCTTTAAATCTTCCTTTTACTTCTTCCGGTTCTGCAGGGTGTGATTTCGTTCCCTCTCTAATATAAGGTTTGCCTTGAACATAATAAATAGGCTCTCCTTTTGTTATTTCAATTTTAATAAGATCCAATTTAGAACTTGGGACATTAAATAGATAAGATTTCCAAATGATTTTTGGTTTTATATTTCCTAAGCACCTTTCAAATAATTTTTCTTGCCAAATTTGATGAGAACCTTTAATCCCATTTACTTCTCCATTATTCGCAATACCTATATATATCCTTCCTCCTCTTGAACCTATTGCAGCAAATTCATGTGATAAGTCTCTTTTCCATTCATCAACACATTTATCTTCTGACAATTTCTCGAAATTATAATCTTTAAATTCTATATGCCACGACTCACCTTCTTTTAAGTCTTGCCATAGTTGTTCAATATGTTCGTTTTGAGTGGGATTATCCATAATTATTTTTGCTCACTTTTAATAATTTTAATTTCTTCCCCTGTTAGTCCATAAAACTTATAAATTTTTTGGTCAATAGATTGACTATTTTTTCTATTTCAAGTAAGCCAAAAAGTCTAAAATTAAAAATGCCCGTATTAAATAAACCTTCCTGCCATATTTCACGCTTCCTCCATGGATAATCTTGTGTCTATTAAAATTAAAAGGTCTTTTTAATGGGTATCCTTTATTTGAGTGTTGAAACAGAATATTCAAAAAAAAGTCATTTGCAATATCATCAAATTGTGTTGTTAAAACCTTTGACGTATTTCTTTTAAATTGACTTTTTCTACCAATTTTTGTGACTTTTCCATGCTGAACATAATCATCGTAAGCTACATCCCATTTAATGTTTTTCGACACCAGGTAATCTGTCAATATCCCATCGATCTGAGCAATTAATGTGGGTAAAATAACATTTGATTCATTAATCTTTTTACCCCGTAATTGTTTTAATACTTTAATACAATCCCTTAAAATTATACTTCTCTTTTTAAAAAGAGGTTTATTCCTCCAATTGTCAACCATTACTTCTAACTTTTGCCAATTATTTGATGAAAAATAATCAATAAAGAGTTTGTTTACTGTTTTATCATGCCGACCTTTTTTTTTATCCAATTGTATTATTTTAAAAACAAAGCTTATATCAAAGCTCGGCGTAACGAACCATTTATATTTCTGAAGCACATCAACTGCTTTTTTCTCGGTTATTTTGCATTCCTTCTTAAAATCTGTCCAAAATTTTTCTGTGTTTTCAAAAATAAATTTATTTTGCTCTACCCATAAATTAAATTGTTGCATTGATTCAGCAATCTTTGCTGTTTTTTGTGAAAATTCCTTAATGTATGAACTTGCACCAATTACTTTTCGAGCTACTGAGGTATGATTTTTGTTAAATGTTTGTATAAATCTAATTATAGACTCAAGATTATTTCTTATCATTCCCAGTTTTTTTACCTCATAAGTTTTGATAGTAAGTTTGTTAAATCTTCATTGGTCAACCGTTTAAAATCTTCAAATTTAATTTTAGGTTTAAGAAATTGGTTATGGACAACTATTTGAACAAAGTCTTTGTCGTTTATTGTTTTCTTATTGAGGATTTCTAAAAATTTAATAGAATCATCAATAGAAACATGTTTTTAATTTTATCTCACGTAAAGTTTTTAACCTTAATCTTGCATTCTTTTTATTTCGAACATAAACAATATTATTGTTCAATTATTCTAATATCTTCATCAGTAAGTCCATAAAGTTTATAAATTGCCTCGTCAATTTTACAGTCAAGCTTTTCAATTTCCCGTTTTAGCGAATTATGTTTATCGGTATTGGCAGAAATTGTTTGTAATTCTTTATTAAGATCAAGCATTGTTTGCGATTTCTTGGCAATTTTTTCTTGCTTGCCTTGACTTGTGTTTGGTATCGGAAAAGTCGCAAGCTTTTGAATTTGTTGTTTTGCTTTTTGTTTATTCACGAAATTTTCCTTTATAAATAATTATTTCGTATTTTTTAATTAATAGAAATATGTTGTGTTTTGCCTGGGTTTTTTCCATAAGGTGATTTTAATAGAACTTAGATATAAAGTCAATTAAATTGTTATTGTAAAGGAAAGTGACGTTTTCTTCGGGACGGATAAATCCGTCCCCTACAAAAAAGACAATACTAAACCTGTTTTTTCCGGGACAGATGAACTTGTTCTGAGCGGAGCCGAAGGATCCGTACCCTACAAAAAAGACGATGTAGTAGAAAATAAACTTTGGAGTAAGGAAATGGATAAAATTCCTGTAACTATTAATAATACACTGTGTCATAATTAATATTGGTACTCAATGAAGTTGTGCTGAGGATAATCAAAGGATTGAGCTAATAAATACTCTTTTCGACGGGCGTCATAAATGTCGCCCCTACAATTACTTTAAA
>DAOWAM010000004.1 GCA_030634585.1 bacterium | reverse complement strand
AATGATTTTGTTTTGTTTTTTATTTTTCTTAAACATCGTTTGTTTTTTAAAATAAAAGAATATCCATCTAATATATATTATATATCTTTTTTAATTCTGTGTCATATTTTCTTAATTCAAGATGAAACATAGGGGGTCCTGGACAAAACTCTAGGGAAACACCCTTCATTAAAAATGACCTAGGGGCAATTTTTTATTGGATCCGTACACTAAATAGTATCATAGAATCTGTTTAACAAAAAACTAATCCTAAAAATAGGACTAGCTTTTTGTTAATAGATCTTACAAATCAACTTTTAGATACGATTTACGTTTGTTGCGTTAGGTCCTTTTGGTGAATCAGATTTATCAAAAGACACTTTGTCGCCTTCTTTCAACTCTTCGAACTTTACGTTCTTAAGTTCATTACCGTGGAAAAACAAATCTTTGTCTTCATCATCAATAATAATAAATCCAAACCCTTTATCTGTAAGTTTTTTTATTGTTCCTTCCATAATATAATTAGATATGGGTTAATTAATGCTTTAAAATCTTAAGGTTTTACCCTAAAATTTACTGTTCCAACGAAGCTCGACTAAATTTCATTAAACAATTACTTATGTAAATGATACTAGCATAGTAAAATAAATATGTCAACCACTTTTTCCAATGCAAATCAAATCGCCGATTCCATTACTGATTTCAAGATGGCTCGGGGACTAGTGCTTACTTCGACTGGCTCAGTATAAACTTCTCACCCTTCCAAGCTCGGGGACCAGGGCTCGAACCTGGATTGGCGGGATCAAAACCCGCTGTCCTACCATTAGACGATCCCCGAATATTTAGTAAATAATTATCTATATTGTATAATCTTTTATTCTTTATAGCAAATAAATCATTCTTTCCCACGCCATTTTCGAAGATATTTCAACCAACTAATAATGTGAATCCAAGTAGTGCGATGAAAAATATTTTTTGCTGAAAGTCGTTGATGAAAATGGACCATTTCTGCCGATGGTAAATAATAAACGTGCCAACCAGCTTGTCGAAATCGACGACACCAATCAACGTCTTCAAAATAAAGAAAAAAATGTTCATCCATTAAACCAACCTGGCTAATCGCTTGCCGACGAACTAATAAACAAGCACCTAATAACCAGCCAACTACACTTGGTTGATTAAAAGAATAATCGCTCATTATATAGCGTTGTAAGTGTTTTTTTGCTTTTGGTAATCGTCCCAAAAGAGTTCGACGTAAAATTGGTGTATACCAACGCGGAAAACGAAAACAGGAAAATTGCCGGCTACCATTAGGATTAATTAATTTGGGTCCAACCATTCCTGCCGTCGAATGTTGTTCCATAAATTTAATTAATTGTTCAATAGAATTTTTCAAAACAGCAATATCTGGGTTTAAAATTAGAACATACTTTCCTTGCGCAATTTTCATTCCCAGATTATTTCCAGCAGCATAACCACGATTAAATGACGCAAGTATTATTTTAACTTGTGAAAATTCCTCTTTAATCATTTTGTTGCAATGATCGTTCGAAGCGTTATCAACCACAATAATTTCATATTGAAAAGACAAATGCAATAACAAAATCCCTTTCAAACATTGTTTTAGTAATCCTTTACTTTTGTAATTAAGAATAATAATTGAGAGTAACATAAATATATATTTAAATTTTGTCTATTTAAACCAACTACGAGCTTGTTCGGAAGTCAGTTTGCTCCGTCGCATAATCTGTCGTCTTTTTTTAAGCATTCTCGGCATTAAACGAAAAAAACTGCACAAACTTTTAGCCAAAACAGCTGGTTTAAGCAATAATAAAACAAGAAATTTTCCCATTTCGTAAAACTTAATTCTAATTATCTGTTTAAACAAATTAGTAAAATGATCATTTTTTAATAGAACAAGTAGATGATTACGATAAGAATAAAAACTTAATAAAGATGGGCGATGATATTGTTGCTTTATTTTTTGCCATAAATTAAATTTTTCTTTACCAGCAAGATGACGAAAATGATAAGCGCATGCTTCTGGTAAATACAGCGCATTCCAGCCTCGATGTAATAGACGCCAACTTAAATCAATGTCTTCTTGATAAGCAAAAAAATCTTCGTCAAAATATTCGTCATTTATTTTTATATCTTTTAACGCCTGATATCGATAAAGCACCAGACTACCAGAAAAACCGAAAACTTTTTCTATTTGATTATATTGTCCAATATCCTTCTCACTCTCTCCGCGATTAATTACTCGGCGAGATGTTAATATTTTTAATCCCGTACTATCTAAAATATCTGTTTTTATTTTATAATTGGGATTGTCTTTATCTAAACGGAACTTAAATAATTTTGGTCCCACGCTACTTAATGATTGATCTGACTCTATCGCCTGGACTAATTTAGCCAAACAATCTGGTTGCAAAATAACATCTGGGTTCATCACTAACAAATAATCAAATTGTTTAGTTAATTTTATTCCTAGATTATGACCAGCAGAAAAACCAATATTTTTATAATTATGGAATATACCAATTTCTGGCCATTGTTGTTGCAAATACTCAATTGTTTGGTCATGTGAAGCATTGTCAATTAATAACACCGAAAAATCGCGATAAGTCTGTGCAAAAATAGAATCTAAACAATCGTGTAACCAGCGTAGACTATTCCATGTAACAATTTGAATTAATACCTTCATATTTTTATTATTTTAATTTTTTGCCAACCAATAGATTATTAGTAAGAAAATAATTTAAAATAGCTCCTACCAACATTAAATAACCAATTCCTAACGGATGATTTAAATAAGGACTAGTAATATTGATTACTACTAATCCAATCAACCCGATTAATAAACCAAGAATTAATCCTTGTTGCTCTGATTGACGAATGTTATTAATTACTTTCCAACCATTTCGCCATAGATGTATAATGAAAAGTACGTAAATACATACCCCAATTAATCCCAATTTTAAACAAATATCTAACCAACCCCATTCCGAAGTATAGGTAGTATGCAATCGACTACCAGTTTTATCTAAAATATAAGGATCATCGCTATAATAAGTAATTGTACTACCAAATCCCCCACCTAACAACCGATGTTGATTAATTTCTTTTAACAACGGCATTAATTGATTCGTTCGACTAGAAACTGCTGGCTCAGTTAAGTTAATTAGCCGTTGTTTAAAAATACCGCCAAAATATAATCCCCCATTTATCTGCACTGTCGAATAGACCATTCCAAAATCAACCAAAACAAGCAAACATAAAATAAATAAGAGACCAACAACTTTCTTGGCTGAATAAGAAAAATGCATTAACAATGAAATAAATAAACATAGCAAACCAACCAATAGACCCAACCAAAAACTGCGAGAAAAACTAATAATTATTGGTAAACCAGTCAATAATAATAAAAAAAGTTGGCTTCGCCGTATCTTCTTTATTTTAAGAAAAATATAACTACTAGCTAAAATCAACCAGCCCAATGAAAGATAAATCTGTGATTGAATAAATACCCGCCAAAAATTACCTATTACGTGAGTAACTTCACCAATTTGTGTAAAAGCCAGCCATTGATAAACACGAAACATCAAATAATTATTTTGTCCAATAAAAACTAGAAATATTAAAATAGTTTTAATCGATAACCAAACTAACGCAGCTACAAATAATTGCCCAATCCTTTTTATAAATAGCCAGGAATCAATTAAACTAAAAAAGATAATTAATAAAATAAAATACCACCAGCCATTAGCGTCAAAAAATACATTGCTCATCAAATTTCCTTGTTGCCAGCCTCGCCACATTGCAAACAAAATAGATATAATTAGTAATAAATAAGTAATCAGTAAAGACAAAGAATTAAAACGAAATTTAACCTTTCTCTGAGCAAGACGTAATAAAAAAACGCCAATAATAATTAAAAAAAGAGCTATTCTCAAAGAAATAATCGGTAAATTAAGTCCGCCAACTATTTCACCATTCGTTAATGTTAAGAAAAAAAGATATCCTTTTGAACCAATGAACAATTCTGCTAATAAAATAAGTAATCCATTTTTTATATCTTTCAAAGTAAAACAAAGAGTTGCGATAACAATGAGAGCAAAACAAATATTATTCAACCAGGCTAAAGAAAAATATGAAACCAAAAAAGAAAAATTTTCAGCTAATAAAAAACTAGCTAAAAATAAAAAGAAAATAGGATATTTCTTGATTAATTGCTTCATCAATTCAAAATTAAATTCGATTAGTTTTAGAAATATTAACAAGTCGTACTAACCAACCATAAATTCTGGCTAAAAATAAATTAAGCGGAACAAAACAAAGTAAACAATAATAAGACCAACGAGAAAAATACTTTCGCCAATAATAAAATAGACTTTGATTGTACATTTTTTGTTTTTTGTAAGGAAAAATTTGCCCAAAACTTTGCGCACCATAATGAATTGCCTTCACTTGCGGAACATAAAATATTTCCCAATTAGCATTAATCGTTCGCTGACAATAATCAACCTCTTCAAACCAAACAAAAAAATGTTCATCCAACATACCAATTTGATCAACAACCTGCCGTCGGATTAACATTAATGCTCCCTTAACTTGTTTAACCTGTTGTAATTTATTGTAATTAAAATTAGTCCAGAAATACTTTTTTAGTGGTGGTAAACTTGGAAATAAATGATGCAGTTTTAATAAAATAAAGATTTGCGCCATTAAGCTTGGATTACGACGCACTGACTTATCCGGAATCCCATCGATTCCTGTCAATTTTCCACCTAGAATACCACAACGAGGATGTTGCTCCATAAATTTTACTGCTTTAACTAAAGAATCATCTTTTATCTCCGTATCTGGATTAAGTAATAAAACAAATTTTCCTTTACTTAATTTAATGGCTTGATTATTAGCGCGTGAAAAACCGCGATTAGTTTGGTTAATAATCAAATGAACTCGTTTCCTGAAACCCTTTTTAACCATTTCTGTGCTACCATCAATTGAAGCATTGTCTACCACAAAAACTTCAAAATTAATATCTTTTGTAAAAGCAAAGATAGATTTAAGACACCGTTCTAACAACGGCTTAACATTCCAATTAACAATGATAATTGATAAATCCAGCATAATAAATATAAACTAGGTTCACATATCCTAGGTGATGGGCTCTGAGCTCACATAATAGAATATATGAGAAACTCTGGGCTTACCTAATCCGCAATAGTGAACAAGTGAGTGAGTAAGTGAAAAAATAAATAAAGAAAATTAATCTTTAGTCTTAATAAATTGTTGATTGATTAATTTTAACATACGATTAATTGTTTTTTCCCAAGAATATTCTTTGACTAAATCAATTCTTTGCTTTCTTAATTGTTCATTATCTTCGGTTAACGCTAGTTGGATTTGTTGATTAAACTCAGAATAATTTTCTGCAAAATAGAGGGAAGGAAAGATCTTTTTGATTTCACCGATTGGTGTGGAAACTACTGGTTTACCAGCCGCCAAGTATTCTAATAATTTTAAAGGTGCCGTATATTTAGTAAATTCGTCTAATCTATGTGGAATAATTGCCACATCAAATTGTGAAAGATAATTAGGTAATTGCTGATATGATTTTTGTCCCAAAAAATAAATATTTGAAAAGTTTTCTAACTGTTTTAGTGAAGAGGCTGATCGACGAACACCCCGTAAAAAATGAGGCCAAACTGGACCAACAAATACGAAAGATTTATTTGGATTTTTTTTAGCTAAATACTCTAATAAATCAGTATCAATTCGTTTTTGGATTGTTCCAATATAGCCAATAATCGGACGTGGTAATGCGATTAATTCATTTTCTTGCTGTTTACTTAACTGATAGTGTGCTAAATCAACGCCCGAAGGAATATAATAAGTATTAGTTGATCGACCTAATCGCTTAAATAAATCGCTTAGATTAGGAGAAAGAGTAAAAACTAAATCAGATTGACGGCTAATTTTTTGATAATTATTTTGTAATCTTTTACGATAATTTTTAAAAGATGGTTGTTCCATCCAATTATTAACTGCGTCAAAAATAGTAAATGAATTTTTCCATTGATTAAAATAATCAATAAATAAAGGAGAATATGACCAAATAATTAACGGCAGAGTATGATCGTTAAATAAGGTATAAACTTTCTTAATCTTTTTAATAACCTGCTTAGAACGACAAAAAGAATCTGTTGTTGAAAAAACAAATAATTTTTTGTTTGCATTGGCTATACATTTAGTGCTTAAGTCTTGATAGACTGTTTGCCATTGATGCTGTTTATCTTTATTTTTACTAAAAAGATTTTTTTGATAACTGCGTAAAAAACGTTTTAAATTATGCGGTAAAAAATCAACCAATAAAATTTGAGAAACTTTCGGATGTTTCAATAATTGTTTGAAAACGTGAAAATTACGATTAACCAAACCCTGTTGCCAATCATGCCAAGAAGACATGGAAAACATAATTAAATTTATTTTTGATAATTGTTCAGTCATTTTTAAAAATAAAACAATATTTAATTTAAACGTTTTATTCCTCTCTACTATTATTATATTATAATCATAGAATAAAAACAATGAGCGTTTACAACGCTCATTGTTATGTATTTATTTAATATTTATCGTTTTGCCCATTGTGGAGCTCGACGCGCTCGTTTTAATCCAGGTTTTTTTCTTTCTTTTTTTCGTGCATCTCTAGTTAAAAAACCAGCTGGTTTTAAAGAAGAACGATATTCGGGATTAAGTTTAATTAAAGCGCGACTAATTCCTAAACGGATCGCTTCTGCCTGACAATGAAATCCTCCTCCTTTTACCTTGATTACAAAACTATATTTATCATTTACACCAATAATATTCAGAGGGGCATTGACTATGCTTTGTAACTCAAAAGAAGGAAAATACTTTTTTAATTCTCGACGATTAATAGTTATGCTTCTTTTTTCTTTGGGATTCAAAATAATTTGCGCAATGGCCGTCTTTCGTTTACCAGTTGCCCACTCACTCTCTTTTCGTTTAATCGGCGCAACGATTTTTGATTCAGATATTGTTTTTTTAATATTTTTCACTACCTGTGTTTTGTTTTTTATTGATCTTTTCGATTGTTTAGAAACAGTTTTTTGAACTATCGTATCCTTTTTTACTATCTTTTTTGACACCGATGTTTTTTTTGCTTTACCCACCACAGCCCCTTGTTTCACCGACGAACGAGTTATTTTTTTTGATTTGTCCGCCATAGTCTTGGCATTGGCGGGTTTTGTTTTTTTTATAGGCATTTTATTCAAATTTTAAACGTTTTATTCTTATATTTTGTAATTTATTTTTAGGTAACATTCGTAATACTGCTTTTTTAATTAATTCGCTTGGTTTTTTTATAAAGATATCTTGCATTTTTTCTGATCTTAATCCCCCTGGATGACCAGTATGATGATAATAAAGTTTTTTTGTAAGTTTTTTGCCACTAAGTTTTATTTTATCAGCGTTTTTTACTATTACGTTATTTCCTTTTTCCATTGAAGGAGAAAAGTTTGCTTGATTTTTTCCCATTAATAAAACAGCGATATGTGTTGCCAATCTACCCAATATCTTATTATTAGCATCTACATGGTAAGTAATTATTTTATATTTTTCTTCTTTTCTCGCTATAACTTTGACAGAGGCGGGCTTTGCCCTTCCGTAGCCTTTAGCGGAGGAGGGTTTCATTTTTTTTATAGGCATTTTTATTTTTTATTTTAAATAAATAATGATACTATCTATTTCTTATTTTTTGACTTAGTTTTTGACAGAGATTTTTTAAGAATAGGATTGACATTGTTGTCAACCAGCTCAATTTGGACTAATTCTGCACCATCTCCTTGACGAGGTCCTAATTTTATAATTCTTGTATAACCACCTGGTCGGCTTGCATATTTTGGTCCTAATATTTCTAATACTTTTTTGACCGCATTAACCGGTAAAGCCGTAAGCAATCGGCGACGAACAGTTACTGTATTTTTTCTACCCAAAGTAATCAGTTTTTCTACCACTGAACGAATAACTTTTGCTTTGGCCTTTGTAGTTTTAATTTTTTCGTAAATTATTAAACTTGTCGCCAAGCTTTTTATTAAAGCTCGACGTGGCCCTGTTAATCTACCTAATTTTTTACCCGCTTTATGATGTCTCATTCAATATATAAAATTAATTATTTTTTGCCTTTCTTGATTTTCTTTATTTTCTTTACTTTCTTTACTTTCTTTATTTTCTTTTTACTTGGTTTACTCGTACTTATTGATTTAACTTTCTTTTTTGTAATTACTTTTTTATTACGAGAAACAATCTTTTTTGTCTTTGATTTTTCTACTATTTTCTTTTTCGGTTGATAAATTGACTGAGCGACTAAAAGTAAAGAACTAAATTGCTCAGAAAGAATTTTGGTTGTTTCAACAAAAGCTTGCTGAGGGGTAATCGTACCATCAGTTTTTATTGTTAAAACAACTTGATCATAATTTGTTTTCTTACCTACACGAATATTTTCTCTTTTAAAATTAACTGCTAACACAGGATTAAAGATAGAATCTACTAAAATAGTATTGACTTCTAAATCTTTGCTACCCTTTTCTTCACTTGGTTGATATCCCCGCCCATTATCTACCCAAATTTTCATATCTAAAGAAGCTTTTTTGTCAGTCATGGTAGCAATTACTAATTCGGGATTGGCAATTGTCACTTGCGCGTTAGAAATAATATCTTTAGCAGTAACAATTTTTTCTCCATTAGCTTTTAAATTTAGAACAACTGGCTGATCACTATATAGACTTAAATGAAGTTGTTTAAGATTAAGGATAATCTCTAAAACATCTTCTTTAATTCCAGACAATGTAGAAAATTCATGGCGAGCACCTTTTATTTTTACGGCAATAACTGCTGCTCCCGATAATGAAGATATGGCCACTCTTCGCAAAGCATTGCCCAACGTAATACCATAACCTGGATAACAAGGACTAATAATTACTGCAGCTTGATTTTTTACCTTTTTATTTTCTTCGAATTTAATTGAAGTAATAAAAGAAGAATCTCTCATAAAATTAATATAAAAAATAAATTATTATTTAACGACTATAAAACTCAACAATTAATTTTGTATTAACATTGGCTGGCAAATCTTCAGTAATTGGAAGATTTACTATTTTTATGTTCATTTTTTTTAGATCAACCGACAACCATCCGGGAATATCTTTTTTTGTTTTTTCATGATTTATTCTTTCGTCTATACTTTTTCTTAAAGAACTATTTTCTTTTAGCTGAATAATATCCCCTACCTTAACTTGATAAGAAGGAATATTAACACCTCTTTGATTGATTGTCCAATGTTTATGATTGATCGATTGTCTAGACTGATCGCGTGAAAGAAAAATATTTGCTCGAACAAGAATATTATCAAAGCGTGTTTCTAATAATCGCAGTAAGTTCAAACCCATTTCGCCTTCTTGTCCTTTGGCTTTATTAAAATATTTTTTAAATTGTCTTTCTAATATTCGATATGTTCTTTTAAGCTGTTGTTTTTCTCTCAATTGTATTCCATAATCCGTCAAACGTTTTTTTTGATTAGCACCATGAATTCCAGGCGCATATTTTCGTTTTACCATAGCACATTTTATAGAATTACAACGCGCGCCTTTCAAAAAAAGCTTTTTCCCTTCTCGACGACATCGTTTACATTTTGGCGTTAAATCACGAGCCATATGATAGAATAAATTTAATAATTTAAAATATAACGTAAATCTTATACCCTTCTTGCTTTGGGTGGACGACAACCGTTATGTGGAACGCCGGTTACGTCTTTTATTGATAAAATATCCAAACGATTAGCATAAAGAGCTCTAACCGCTGCATCTCTTCCACTACCTACTCCTTTTACAAAAACATCTACCTCTTGTAAATTATATTTTTGTGCTTTTTCTAGAGCTTTGTTAGTAATAATTCCAGCTGCATAAGGGGTAGATTTTTTAGGTCCACGAAAATGAGCCTGTCCAGCTGAGCACCAACTTAAGACATTTCCCGTCTGATCAGTAATAGTAACGATTGTGTTATTATAAGTAGCCTGAACATAAACTCTTCCGTGCGGAATTGAACGGCCTAATTTTGATGTTTTTGATTTTTTAAATTTAGATTTATTCTTAACCATAAAATTTACAAATATTATTTCTTACAATTTAGTATATTCAATTCAGTATATTTTTATAAATTCCTATTTAAACCTTTTTACCTTCTGAACGACGCCCACTACCCATAGTAATTTTTTTTCTTCCTCGCACGGTACGAGCGTTAGTTTTAGTTCTCTGTCCCCTTGCAGGTAAGTGTTTATCGTGTCTTAAGCCACGATAACAATTAATACTTTTAAGTCGCTGAATATTGCCGATAACTTGCCGTCGTAAATCACCCTCTACATTAAACTTCTTTTCTATTACTGTACGTAATTGATCCGCTTGTTCTTCTGTCAAATCTTTAGTCTTCGTATTATGATCAATCTTTAATTGGGTTAATGCCTTTTCTGCTAAACTTTTTCCTATACCATAAACATAAGTTAAACTAATAACTATTCTTTTATTTGATGGTAAATTTACTCCACTAATTCTAAGCATGAATATAAATAATTAAATTATCCTTGTCGTTGTTTATGACGCGGATTTTTACATTGCACATATAATATCCCCTTGCGGCGAATTATTTTGCATTCTTGACATATTTTTTTTACAGATGCTCGAACTTTCATTTTGATATTATAATTAAAAACGATAAGTGATTCTTCCTTTACTTAAATCATAAGCGCTCATTTCTATTTTTACTTTATCACCCGGCAAGATTTTAATACGATGCATTCTTAATCTTCCGGAAAGATAAGCCAAAATATTTGTACCATTATCTAATTTAACACGAAAAGTAGCAGAGGGCAACAATTCTTCAACCACGCCCGTTGTTTCTAACAAATCTTGCTTTTTTTTAGAATTCATTGATTAATTTAAAAAATAAAGTAGATAAAAATAATTTTCGATTAATATACTTTTAATCTAAATAATGTATTTATTCTATAGTACATTAATAAATATGTCAATTCTTTGATTGGGCAAAAGCCATCTTTTTTTGATAATAACCTGTTTTATCCCTGCTAAAGTATTTAAATATGTTTTTTGTTGCTTCGTTGTTTTATAGGCCAATAAATCTTGTTTGATTTTATTTAAATCAAAATTATTGGTTACTCGCTTTTCTAAATGAACGCTTAAATTAACAATTCCCTTTTCTGGTTGAAAATTAGTAATTTGCCAAGTAAATTTTCCTTCTTTTTTGTTATTATATTCAATTTTATTCAATTGTTCTAATTGTTGAGCGCATTGATAGTCAATTATTTTGTTCAAATCTTCTTCGCGAAAAACAAAAATTCTATTTTTATTTGAATCAACTAATTCTTCCTTAATAACAAAATCATTCGTTAATTTAAGATTATGGTAATTTCCTAAATATTTAATTAATTCGCCAGGAATAGTTGATAAATTAAATAATATTTTATTTGTTTGAACACTAACTTTGATCGGTAAATCAACAATAAATGGCTCGCTGTTAACTTGTAAATATATTTTTGTGCAAGACAGAAAAAATAAAGATAAAATAAACAATAGAATAATTATACTGCAAAAGAAAAAAAGAAAGAACTTTTTGGTTATTATTGGGGAAATTTGTTCGTTCAATATTGTTGACTTTGAATTTTCAAATACAGGCATTGATTAATTTAATTAAACTATACATTTTATATATATTATACTATCACACTATTTTTAAAAAAACAATCTTAAAAGAATATCTACAATAATTAAATTGCTTTATTTAATAAAATATCCTATAATAATAATAATAATAATAATAATAAATTATATGTCTCTTTCTGTTCTACCAACAATTCAACAAATTGAAGGAAATAATTTTGTTTGGACAAACATCAATAAGATTGGTAAAGAAGAAATGAAATATTTGGAAAGTACGTTTCATTTTCATCCTCTTCATTTAGAAGATTGTTTATCACCTGCTCAACGACCTAAATTAGATGTGGCTAATGATTATATTTTCATGGTTTTGCTTTTTCCTGTTTATAATCGAAAAACTCGTCGTGTCCAAGCAGCCGAAATAGATTTTTTTATTAATGCTAATCGTTTAGTAACTGTCCATCGTAATGAACTGATTCCATTAATTAACTTTTTTAACCTCTGCTTAATAAGCAAAGATGAACGAACAACCTTCATGAAAAATGGTCCCGCAATGCTTATTTATGAAATTCTAAATCGATTACTGACTTCTTGTTTTCCTATTTTTGACCACCTAAGCATCGATGTCACCAGTATTGAAGAACATATCTTTCGTGGTTATGAACGACGTATGGTCAAAGAAATTTTAATTGTTAAAAGAAATATTGTTAATTTTCGACGCATTATGCAAATTCATCGCGCGATTATTAAAAAATTAATTGATAAAAGTAGCAGATATTTTCGCGATGAAAAATTAAAATTATATTTTGCCAATCTCTTAGAATTAACAGCTGATATTCAAGATAATTTAGATAATCTTAAACAGTCTATTGACGCTTTAGAAGCGACCAATAATTCTCTCATCTCTTTTCGTTTAAATGATATTATTAAAATTTTAACTGTTATCTCAGTCGTTGTTTTGCCAATTACGTTGATTACTAGTATTTTTGGAATGAACGTTAAACAGATGCCCTTAGTTAATAGTCCATCCGGGTTTTTTATTATATTGGGTATTATAGTTGTTTCTTTCGTCGCTATGTTCCTTTATGTTAAAAAAAGGAAATGGCTTTAGATTTAAGAAAATAAAAAATGAGTTTAGCACTTTATAATACATTACATCATCGTTTAGAAAAGTTTCAATCAATAAAAAAGAAAAAGGTAACAATATATAATTGTGGACCTACTGTTTATAGTTACGCGCACATAGGTAATTTGCGCGCTTTTATTTTTGCTGATTTATTACGCCGTTATTTAGAATATTCTGGTTATCAGGTAAAACAAGTAATTAATATTACTGATGTTGGACATATGATTGGTGACTTAGATGTTGGTCAAGATAAAATGGAAAACGCGGCGCAAAAAGAAAAAAAGACACCTCAACAGATTGCTCGATTTTATGAGCACGCGTTTTTTCAAGATTTAGTTAAGTTGAATATTCAACCAGCATGGAAATACCCACGAGCTACTGAGCATATTCCAGAAATGATTAAAATAGTTAAAAAATTACTTAAGCGAGGTTATGCTTATATTGCATCTAGCGGTTCGGTCTATTATGATGTAACTAAATTCAAAAATTATGGTAAATTATCTGGCAACTCATTAGAACAATTACGAGCCGGTCATTGCACTATCATTAATTCCGAAAAAAAACATCCCGCCGATTTTTCTTTATGGGTAATCAATCCCAAACATTTAATGGGTTGGCCATCTCCTTGGGGGTCACATGGTTATCCTGGATGGCACATCGAATGTTCGGCAATGTCAATGAAATATTTAGGAAATACTCTTGATATTCACACCGGCGGAGAAGATAATATCTTTCCTCACCACGAATGTGAAATTGCTCAGTCCGAAGGATCGACTGGTAGAAAGTTTGTTAACTATTGGTTACATACAAAACATTTAATTGTCGAGGGAGAAAAAATGAGTAAATCAAAAGGTAATTTTTATATTTTATCTGATTTGATTAAAAAGGGTTATTCTCCTCGCGCCATTCGTTATTTATTATTATCTAGTAATTATCGTCAACAACTAAACTTTACCTTTCATGGATTAGATGACGCCAATAAAACATTAGCAAAATTAGATAATTTTGTTCAAGAAATTAATAGATCAACTAATTTACCAACTAAATCCTCGCAAAATATTTCTTTACTTATAGAACAAACTCGTGAAAATTTTCAACGATCAATGGATGATGATTTAAATATTTCTGGCGCTTTAGCAACGATTTTTAATTTTGTTAAAGAAATAAATAAAATTAAAGAAATCTGTTTGACTGATCGCCAGAAAATTAATCAAATAATGTTTGATTTCGATCATGTGCTTGGATTAAACCTTGAACATAATATTCGACAAGTTAAAAATATTCCCAATAATATCAAACAATTAATTGCGCAAAGGGAAAAAGCGCGTCAACAAAATGATTGGAATAAATCCGATGAACTAAGAAAACAAATTGCCACAGCCGGTTATTTGATAAAAGACACGTCCCAAGGACAAAAAATTAGTCAAAAGAATTGATATAAGAATTGACATAAGATTAAAAATCTATATAATAAAAGTAATTAACCTTAATCCTTCAAATTATATGTCTCATAAAAAAGCAGGTGGTTCAACAAGTCTAGGACGAGATTCTCAAGCGCAACGTTTAGGAATAAAACTTTATGCTGGTCAATTTGCTTCTACCGGATCAATTATTGTTCGACAACGTGGAACAAAGTTTAGAGCTGGACGTAATGTTGCTACAGGAAAAGACGATACACTCTTTGCTAATCATCCTGGTATTGTTAAGTTTTCAAAAAAGAAAATGTTAAGATTCACTGGTAAGCTAAAATTAGCGCGTATTGTTGATGTTATCCCCGCAAAAAATCAACCTACTCGAAAAACAAAGAGTAAATCTACTGCTCCGCGAAAAATAAAGAGTAAATCTACTACCTCACAAAAAAAAGAGTAAATAAATTAAATATCAAAAATTTTAAAAACTATTGGTATTTCAACCAATAGTTTTTGTTATAAAAAGCGCTCGATATATATTAAATATAAAGAGCGCTTTAAGTTAGATTTGTTTCTTTTCTGATCGTAACAATTCGAAAAAATTCTGTCCCTGGTAATGAACGATTTGACAATTAGTATGTTTTTGAAGATATTCAACAATTTCCAAATTATCTTCCACATAAAGTGAACAACCTTCTTTAATAACCTTTTCCTTCTTCCATAATCGCACATCGCGTTGACAAACAAACAGATTAACTGGAGGTAGAACAATTTTATCAAAAGGAATATTTCTTTTCCTTAACCAACGTTCTAAGTAATATTTACGCCAAGATAAATTAGCACTAATAATTACTATTTGTTTACCATGTTGTTTGGCATAACTAATAAATTGCGTCACCGCTATAATCTCTTTTCGCCTAAAAAAGTGATAGATTAACCAAACAATTTTAAACCGACAAAAAAACCATAAAAGGCGATGAAAAAGATCATTAAATAAAACAATGTCGGGCACTTGCGCAATTGTTGCATCAAAATCAAAACCATAAATTTTTGCTTTCAATCAAACCTCCTTTTTAGTTTAATATAAATATTCTTGTTTTTTTAGTTAAAAACAAGAATATTTTATTTTTAAAGACAATCTTAAATTATTTTAGTTAAATCAAGTTTAATCCCCTGTCCCATTGTAGAAGCAACTGTCACATTTTTAATAAAAATACCTTTGCAACCAGCTGGTTTATTTCTCCCGATTGTTTTAACAAAGATATCAATATTATCGATTAATTGTTCATCAGACCAAGAAACTTTGCCAATTAATTGATGAATATTTCCTCCTTGATCGTTTTTAAAATTAATTTTTCCCTTTTTAAATTCAGCAATAACTTTGCCGATATGTTCTGTCACTGTACCACTTTTGGGCGTAGGCATTAATCCACGTGGACCTAATATCCTGGCTATCTGAGCTAAATGTTTCATCATTGACGGCTCGGCAACTGCTAAATCAAAATTACATTTTTTATTCCCTTTAATTTTCTTTACTAATTCTTCTCCACCAATTAAATCAGCACCAGCATCTTTGACTTCTTTTACTTTATCGCTTGAAGCAACAAAGGCGGCAATTCTTATTTCTTTTACCGGATGTAGTAAATGAACGGCGCCTTTTACTTGTTGATCTCCTTTCTTGGAATCAATTCCTAAACTTAAATGAAGCTCAACCCCTTCATCAAATTTTGCTTTAGCCGATTGTTTAACCAATTCGACTGCTTCACTTAAAAGATATTTCTTTTCTTTATCAATTATCATATTTATTGTTTTATTGTTAAGCCCATTTGTTTTGCCGTTCCGGCAATAATCTTAATCGCTTGTTCCAGATCATCCGTATTAAGATCTGGCATTTTTATTTTAGCAATTTCAGCTAATTGTTCTTTGGTAACCACCCCTATTTTTTCTTGCAGCGGTTTAGAAGATCCCTTTTTTAAATTAAGTACTTTTTTTAATAGTTCAGCGGCAGGTGGAGTTTTTAAAATAAAATCATAACTACGATCTTCATAAACCGTAATTTCTACTGGAATAATATCACTGCCTTTATTACTTGTTGCCGTATTAAACTTATTACAAAACTCTTGAATATTTAATCCATGTTGACCAAGCGCTGGACCAATCGGTGGCGCTGGATTAGCTTTTCCCGCTAAAATTTGTAATTTAATTACTGTTTTTACCTTTTTCATTGTTTAGTTTGTTTATAAAATAAATCAATAATTACACTTTTTTGACCTGTAAACAATCCAATTCTACCGGAGTCTCGCGTTTAAAAATATTGACTAATATTTTTATTTTCCCTCGCATTTCATCAATTTCAAATATTTTTCCTTCAAGATTTTTAAATGGCCCATCTGTAATTTTTACTAAATCATCAATAACAAAATCTATTTT
>DAOWAM010000016.1 GCA_030634585.1 bacterium | reverse complement strand
ATGATGTGAAAGTATTTGATAGAGATCCAAAGATAAGATAAAATAAACTCAAACATTTAAGAAGGAGGAAAAAAATGGAGAAAGATAAGATTATTATTTTACGTGGATCTCGTCTTGTTGTTCTTTACAGATTTTGTTTTCTACGCGAAAAAAAAGAAATTGAAACTTGCGCAACTCAAGATCATGGCGAGAATTTTGCGAAGAATCTTATTAAGACATTAGAAAGAATCGCCACTTCTAACGTCAAAGTAAAGATCGTTGATACGATAGATAACATTTGCCAAGCTTGCAAAAAAGAAAAAACCCGAGGATGTCATGAGCTTGTCCGGTATGGCATTAGTGCTACTTCTGCCGATCGAGGCATAATTCATTTTTATGGTTTTAAGATTGGCAAAGTCTATTCTGCAAAATATATTTTGAGGCGACTTAAAGCAAAAGGCGCATGCGAATAATCAAAAACCAAAAACCGAGAGTTTAAAGCTCTCGGTTTTCTATTGTTTTTTTAAAAAGGAGAATGAAAAACCAAAGTAGTCGTTTGTCTTGTAGTGAAAGCGAAATCTCGCAGCGAAGTAATTCACTCTTACTATCGGGATGAAGCGTTCTATGTACAGTATTTGTCCCTTTGCCTAAACTGCGAGGTAGGTGGGCGGGGTCATACTGGCGCTTGCCTCTCTTTTTTTATTATAGTAAAATAATGATAATTGACAAAGAGATTTGTCTGATTAATAAGAATTAATTTATTTAATTATATGCGAATTGGAATTGATTGCCGTAAAATTTTGAATCCGTCTAAAGGGGAGGCGGTAGGAATAGGCCATTATATTTATCAGTTAGTTCGACATCTGTTAAAAATAAATACTACGGATCAATTTGTTTTATTTTTTGATAAGTCGGTTGAGCAACGTCGTTTAAAGAAATTTAAACAAGATAACGTAAAAATTATTTTCTTCCCATTTAGTGAATATCAAAATTTTGTTTCGCGATTTTATAGTGATCATTTAGTGTCAGCTATTTTACAACGAGAAAAATTAGATCTATATCATTCTCCTTGTTTTAATACATTACCACCTTATCAGAAAAAATCAGTTATTACTGTTCATGATTTAACTATTTTTAAATGTCCGGAATTATTTTGCAAAAAAGAATATTTAGAGGCACAAAAAATAGCCGACATTATTTTACCACAAGTGAATAAAATTATTGTTCCTTCTCATGCGACCAAAAATGATATAATCGAAATGTTTTCAGTTAACGCGCAAAATATTAAAGTAATCTCACATGGATTAGACAAGCGTTTTTTTAAAAAAGCAACCGACGAACAAATTAATGCAATCAAGAAAAAATATTCTTTACAAAAGAAATATATTCTTTTTTTAGGAACACTTGATCTACGTAAAAATATTAGCGGAATGCTTAGGGCATTTAAAAAATTCAAAGAAAGAACAATCAAAGATAATTACCAATTAGTATTAGCTGGTAATCCGGGTAAGAATATTGAACAAATTAAAAAAGAAATTAAACAACTTAATTTAACCAAGCAAGTAATTTTACCTGGTTATATTGAAGCGGAAGATTTAGTGCCTCTTTTTTCTGGCGCGGTTGTTTTCCTTTTCCCAACGCTTTATGAGGGTTTTGGATTACCGGTAATTGAAGCAATGGCATCTAATTGTCCGGTAATTACGAGTAATACATCTGCTTTACCAGAGATTGTTGATGGTAAAGCATTATTGGTTAATCCTCACTCAGTTAGCGATATTTTCAAAGCATTAATTAAAATTATTGATTATCCTCAGTTAGCTGATGACTTACGACAGGCGGGCAAGGAATGGGTTAAACAATTTTCTTGGGAGGAAACGGTTAAGGAAACATTAATATTATATAAACAAGTATTTTCTAATAAATAATGGTCAAACAAAATCATTTTAAAAAGAAAAAGATACCTAATAATCAGATTGATCAATCTGATTTTTCTCGTTTATCTTATAATCGCGCTTCAAATACACCTAATTTATTATTTTTAATTTCTATTATTTTATTAGCCGTCATAATAATTAGCACCTTTAGTTTTTTATATTGGCAACAAAAAAATCGGAATAGTGTAAACGAAAATGGTTTAATTAATTTACAACTTAATTGTCCGCAAGAGATTTTTGCGGGTGAACAAATTGATTGTAAATTAGAATTAAAAAATCCCCAAGGGGTTACTTTAAATAATGTAACAGTTGATTTTTCTTTTCCGTCTGGATTTACTTTATTAAATAGTCAACCAGAATTAACTAAACAATTAACACAAGGGGCGCATTGGGAATTAGATCGATTATTGGCAAAAAAACAACAAGAAGTTATTTTACAAGGAGTATTATTGGGTGATTGGCAGGAAAATAAAATAATTTCTGCTGTTGTTAATTTTGAGCCAAGCAATTTCTCTTCTAATTTCCAAAAACAAATTCAAACGACAATTAATGTTAGCCGATCTCTTTTATCCGCCGATTTAACGATTCCGATGGAAATATTACCAGGACAAGATCGACAATATTGTTGGCAAATAAAAAATATTAGCCAACAGCCATTAGATAATATTGGTGTCATTTTTCAACATCCTGATGGTTGGCGAACAAGAGAACCATTTTTAATAGATCAAACATTAAATAACTTATGGCTTTCTGGTTCTTTAAATAATGATTTGCGTTGGATGGTCGATCATTTAGATCAACAGCAAAGTAAGCAAATTTGTTTAGACGCTCATTTATTAGGTGAGGCGAGTAATTGCGAATTTAATTTACAAGTTGGTTTAGTTGATATAAAGAATAATTTTTATCAACAAGCTGAATCTAAACAAATTATCACTTTAAGTGATTTGCCATTTATAACTAATTTATTAATTAATCAACAAAGTGAGAAACAAATAATTAGTCATTGGGGTGAACGATTAAATTATCAATTAACTTATCAAAATACAGGTTCAAAAGAAGTAAAAGATTTAGTAATTAAATTATTTATCGAACAGTCACAAATAATTGATTGGGCAAAACTAACAAATGATACATGGAATTTACAAATTGGACAACAAACAATTAATAGTTCAAATTGGCAACAAGAAACAACGTCCGAAGGAAAATATTTAATTTGGAATAGTCAAAACATTGCCGAATTAGCAACAATTAAAAAGAACGCCAGCGGCAAATTATCTTTTCAGCTACCGCTTATTTCAGAACAGCAAGCGAGCAAAACTAAATTGATACAGGTAAATTTAATTTCTCGAGGAGAATTATTTGGAATTAGTGATGGCGATAAATGGCAACAACGAACAATACGAATAGAAAATAAAATTAGCGACCAAATTACTTTTTCTAATACAGTTCGTTATTATGATGATAATTATTTGGCTATTGGGTCTGGACCAATACCGCCCCAAATTAACCAAGCAACGACTTATTGGATCAATTGGCAATTAAATAATTTTAATAATCGACTTAAAAAAATAAAAATTGTTTCCGTTTTACCAACACAAGTAAAGTGGGTAGATAAAATCAAGGGTAGTACATCTGGTCAACCAGTTTTTGATGCTGAGACACGGGAGGTTAGTTGGACAATTGATTATTTGTCTCCTTATTTAACTCCACAAGTAAGTTTCGCAGTAGAAATCAATCCACGGGCTGAACAAATTGGACAAACAATTATTTTGACAGAGGCAACCTATTTAACTGGGCAAGATGACTTCACTAAACAGATGATTAATTTAAATACAGTAGCAATAGATACTAATTTATTAATCGATCCGTTAATTAATGGACAAGGAAAGGTTATCGGTGACAAATAATCAAATGATTTAGTTGTGTTTTTTATTTAAAAGTATTATTATATATGTAATTAATATTAATTTGGAAAGGAGACTTTAATATGGTAGATGCAATTAAACAAGAAAAAGAATCAGTAAGAAAAATGTTACAACGTTTTTCTGGTTATTTACGTCGAAGCAACAAATTATTTGATGCTAAGAAAAGGAGATTTTATCGTAAACCGGATAATAAACATCAGGTTAAGCGTTCAACGCTTTATCGTAAACGACAAGGAGAAAGAATTAATTTTTTGGTGCGTAGCGGTCAAATGAAAGAAGAAGACGCCAATAAAAGAAAAAGGAGACATTAATCCTATTACTTATTTTAGATTGACTCAGAACTCCTAACCTAGAATATGTGTCAGGATAACTGTGTTTGGTTTATTTTTTATCCAAATAATTAATATTTTCAACGATAGTATTATAGTTAAAAGTAAATATATTCATTGATAGTTGTTTGTTTTATATTTTATTTATATGGCTTCATTGTTAGAAAAAATTAACCTTGATTTTCAACAAGCGCTTAAAACAAAAAATAGCGCCAAAACCTCATCTTTACGTTTATTAAAAGCGGCATTACAAAATCGAGCGATTGAGTTACGCGCGCAAAAAAAAGAACTGAATGAAGAAGACGCGTTAATGATTGTTAATCGAGAGGTTAAAAAAATTAAAGATTCAATTACTATTTATCAACAAGCAAAACGTTCCGATCTAGCAAATAAAGAGAAATCGGACTTAGTTGTTTTGCAAGATTATTTACCGGCTCAATTGTCAGTTGATGAACTTGAAAAAATTGTTGCGCAAACAATTAATAAAATCGGTGCAACAGGAATAGTTGATTTTGGTAAAGTAATGAAAGAAGTAATGCCACAAGTAATTGGTCGAGCCGATGGTCAACAAATTAAGCAAATAGTACAACGACGATTAACCCCAAGTCTAGAAAAAAGTTAAATCGAATTCTAATTATATCCGCTAGCTAGCGGATCGTTCAAGAACTAAAAAATAGATCAGTACTAAAATTAATTATTACTATATAAGTATTTTAATAGAAGATTAGTATATGTCTGAATTAATAAAAAATAAAAAAAAGTCACTTTATTATATTATTATTATTGCGGTGTTGTTATTATTAACCATCGGTTTTTTGCTTTTTCCACTCTTACCATCAATGGCGCAAGAATCAACGCTAATGGAAACAGCAGGCGAAACAGCTGGCTTAGTCGCCACGCCATTACCAATAGTAATTGGTAATATTTTTAAAATTGTCCTTGGCTTTCTTGGTTTGGCGGCGCTAATTATTGTTATCTACGGTGGAATAATATGGATGACTGCTAAAGGTGAAACAGAAAAAATTGCTAAAGCAAAGAAAATTTTAATTAACGGTTTAATTGGACTGTTGATTATTGTTTTTTCTTACGCGATTGTTTCTTTCATTATTAATAGACTAGGTGGAGTAGCCGGAGGGGGTGGAGCTGGTGGTAGCGGCGGAGCAGGTGATACAATTCCTGATTATCCGGATGGATCAAAATATTTAGTGATCACTGACCAATCTCCTAAACAAGGCGAAACGGTACCCCTTAATAGTACGGTGGTGATTAGTTTTAATCAAACATTAGATTGTCAAACAGTTAATTTAGCAACAGCGGAACAAATTGGTTCAGTGGCGGTCAAAAACGGCGAAAATGATTTACCAGTTATTTTACAAACAAAAAATAATAATTTAATTATTAAATCTGCTGGATCTTGTCCAGCACCCTTAGATACTATTGCTTGTCAGGGGAATTGTCCATTAGAAGGTGATCCAACAGAAGCAATTTGTCGCAGTGGAATAGCTAGTACGCCTGATTGTCAGGTACAAGAAGGAGTAACTAATGAAGCGTGTTGTCAGAGTGGCGCTTTTTGTTGTGGTTGTTTTGACGCCGGTGAATATACTATTGAACTAACTGGCGGAGAGGGAGGCAGTAGCATTAAAAGTACAGACGGGAAATATTTAAAAGATGATTTAGTTAATTTATCTTTTACTGTTGGTCCGCAACTTGATACGGTGGCGCCAATCATTAAATTAAATTTACCACAAAGTGATCACGCACCAATCAATAGTGGCATTGCGGTTATTTTTAGTAAAGCAATCAATCCGACAACACTCACTGCTGAAACTTTCAAAGTATCTAAAACAGAAGGAGGAGAAATTATTACTGGATTTTTTGAAAAAATCACCACTACTTCTTTACTTTGGCGACCCAGCGCATCTTGTCAGACGCCAAACGAACAATGTCATTGCTTACCACCATCAACGGGTATCTCGGTTAATCTAATTGGCGGAGCAGATGGAATTAAAGACACTAATTGTAACAGTTTATCTTGTAACAATGGTTTATGCACTTGGTCATTTTCTACTAGTGACTCAATGGATCTAACTCCTCCTGAAGTAGATGGAAGTGCGATAAATCCGTCTAACGAAGTGCTGGAGGTTGATCGTTTAACTAATCCGTTAGCGGTGTTTATTGATAAAGATGACAATAATAATGTAACTGGCGGAATAGATCCAACTTCAGTAAATTATGACACTTGGCAATTTTTACATTTATTAGCTAAATATATTGATGGTTCGGTTAATCCAAACTTTACTTATTTCCCTTTTTATAGTTTATTGCCCAATACTCTTTATCGAGGAGTAATTTACGGTGGTGGCGTATCAAAACCAAGCTGTGATATTGATTCCAACTCATTATGGGGAGTAAAAGATTTGGCTGGTAATGCCATGGTAGATAATTTTTACTGGCAATTTAATAGTAGTGGACAGATAAATCAAGGTGAACCGGTAATTACTAAAGTTGATCCGCCACAAGGTCCACCGGGACAATGTATTACTATTACCGGTTATAATTTAGGTTGTTGTCTTACTGAAGCTTGTAGTTCTTTCGAAGCGCAACAACATTATTGGGTACAAGGACAATGCTTGTTAGTTAGTGAAGATAGAAAAGGTAAGGTAACTGTTGATGGATGGCCAGCGCAAATTTTAAGTTGGCAAGAAATTAATCGTCCAACTGAAATTTCTAGTTCTAATCAATATTCACCACAAAATGAAATTATCATTGCCGTCCCGAATGGCGCTTTAGAAGGAAATAATAAAATTGAAGTAACTCCAGCACAATAAAGAGTTTTGAAAATTTTTATTAAAATGTTTTATGAATAAGAAAAGAACAATTCATTTGTCAATAACTTTGATTGTTATTTTTGTTCTTATTTTTTTTGTTTCGCCGGTCTCGGCGCAAGAAACAGATCCAGGAATGTCGGGGATGCAAGAAGTGCAGACCGCGACTAATTATAGTGATGCTGGATTACCGACTATTATTGGTCGAACCTTAAAGTTGATTTTGAGTTTTCTTGGTTTAATAGCGCTAATTATTGTTGTTTATGGTGGAATAATTTGGATGACTGCCGGTGGCAATCCAGAAAAGATAAGCAAAGCAAAAAAAATTATGATTAGCGGTTTGATCGGAGTGTTAATTATCGCTTTTTCTTACGCGATTGCCTCGTTTATTATTAGCAAATTAGGGGGAGTGGCCGGTGAAGGTGGTACTACCGGAACTGGTGGTGACGATGGAACAGTCATCGATGAAGACAGGGAATATTATAGCAGATTAAGAGTAGAAAATATTCAGCCACAAGGTGAATTAACCATTCGTAATGTAGTGGTTAATATTTTGTTTAATCAAGCAGTGAAACAAAGTAGTTTATATCAAGATAGTATTGCGGTTTATCCGTCTGACAGTGATGAACCAGTTGCTGGACAGTTAAGTTTTGTTAATTCGCGAGAAATTAAATTTGTTCCGGAGGCAGTTTGTCCAGAACCGCACCAAGATTTACATTGTTTTGATGCCAATCAATCTTATCAAGTGGAAGTAGTTGCTGCTGGAACTGACCATTCATTAGTTAGTCAAGATAATCAGTCATTACAGTGTGTAGTTAGTTATTTAAATGACGGTGTTAAAGAAATTAATTTATTTTATTTTTTAACACCAACCAAGGCGAGAGCGGCGGAATTGGCATGGATATCACCGCCGCCAACATTACGTCCAATAATAAATCCAATAATAAATCCAGGACTAATTTCAACTGATTGTTGTCAAGCGAGTTTTACTACCGGCGAATTCATTGACACCGAAGATCCGACGGTAGAGATTGCTGGTGTTGATCCCAGTCAATTGAGTGGAGGTATTTATTATGTTCCAGAGAATAGTTTAATAAGTATCAACGCTATCGCACAGGATGATAGCGGTGTTAGTAGTATTGCTTTATATAATCGACAAGAAGGTGATAATTATGATTTTGAAAGTTTACCACACAGTTATATTTTACCCATAGAAGGCGATAGTTCGCGTCAACTATCCGGTTCATTTATTATTGATACTCCAATTTTAGCAGAAATTAGCGTTATCAATTCTTATTATCTAGCACAAACAGTTGATTCGGCTGATCATTACGCTAGTTCTAATGAAGTTGAGTTAGCTTTATTACTGGCGCATTGTTTTAATGATACACAAGACGCAGATGAGGAAGGCGAGGATTGTGGCGGAGCTGACTGTCTTTCTTGTGTGGATTTATCGGCCGATGATTTAAGTTGTGCGGGTAAAATAGGTAGTGAAGAACCACAACAAACTTGCGGAACAGATGGTATTTGTTGTAACGAACTGTGTTGCGTTGGTCGTTGCGCGCAAATTGATGAGCGGTGGCTTTGTTTAACTGATTGTGGCAATGATATTATTGATGGTGCGGAACAATGTGATGGAGAAAATTTGGCTGAACAAAGTTGCGAAGATTTACAATATACCGGTGGAGACTTATCTTGTAATCCTGATTGTACATTTAATGTTAGTCAGTGTTTAGGACGAGCGGTAAGTGGCGGAGTGGGAGATTTATGCCGTTCAGAAATTACTTATTGTCAAAGCGGAACAGGTGATTGTCAACCAGAAAATATTTATTCTTGTTTATCTAACAATATTGAACAAAATTGTCGTTGTTGTTGTGATCCGAATGCCGGCGAAGACACTTGCGCGATTAATGGTTTGGAATGTCGGTCTGATCAATCACCGTGTTCAGGAGATAATCGTGGCTTATGTTGTGGTTGTTTAGATGATCAACAGTGTAATCAAGGAATCGGTCAATTATGTGATTCCGCTGATCAATGTTGTCATAATTTTCCTTTACCAACTGGTTTAGATATTACGGGTCAAAATTCAAGACAAATAGCAATAAAATGGAATTATTCGGCAGATGATTGGCAATACGTAGATAGTTTCGAAATTTGGCGTGCTGGACCAATTGATCTTGATGCTGATCCACTGACCGATGTAGATTATAGTAAAATAGATGATGTAAACGCGTCAGAAACTTGCGAATTAAATACCATACAAAATGAATATACTTGTGATTATGTTGACGGTGGTTCTTTTGTTATCGATAAAAAATATTTCTATAAAGTTCAGGCAAAACACGGTACACATACCGCCTATTCTGGATTTTCTGATCCGGACGATGAGAAAATCACAGGTGAATTAGGTTGTGCTGTTAATACTGATTGTTCAAGTGGAAATCCGTGTTGTGCTCAGATTAGTGATGGTTCTAAACAATGTTTACCAATTGATTTGTGTACTTTTTGGGGGGCGGGATTGGGATATCCATATTGTTTAGCTGGTGATCCAAATGACACAACTGATTATTGTCAACCAGCGCAGAAAAAATCGGCGCAAGCCGATTTCACAGTAAATAATGAGCAATTAGGCGCTTGTTTAATTAGTTTAACCCCAAATGTTGGTGGATGGGGCGCGCTATTTAGCGCTTCTGGTTGGCGTTTTGGTACTACTCAAGGGTTAGTAACTTTTTTTAATTCCCTTGATCAAATGGATGCTAATCTTTCTGGGGCAACTTGGTCTGATTCAAAAATAGACAATATTATTGTACCTTTTAATTCTGTCAGT
>DAOWAM010000018.1 GCA_030634585.1 bacterium | reverse complement strand
GATCCTTTAAATAAACCATATTTTCTTAATGCTAAAATAGAATACTCTGAACAAGTTGGATTAAACCGACAAGCACCCTGTCCAGAACAAATTACTGCTAACAAACCATGGTCTGGTGATAATGTTCGTTGATAAATATGAATTAAAAATATAATTATTTCTTGTAAGCCAACAATTGGCCAGTTAATTACTTTTTTAATTTCTAATTTTTTCATTTTGTGAATTAGTTAACTTTGCGTCCAAAACAGGTAATAATTTAGATAAATGAAATAATTTAAGCAAGATTTGTTCTTTTTGCTGATAGTTGACATTAACAATTGCCGGTCGGGTAAAAATAATTATATCATATCCTTGTTTAAAATTAAGTAGGTGTTGTTGGATAACATACAACAATTGTCGCTTAATTTTGTTTCGTACTACCGCTCGTTTGCTTATTTTTAAAGAAATAACTATCGCAAAACGTGAAATTGATAAATTATTAATACAATATCTAACGACTAATATTTGACTGAATCGGCTTCGACCTTGTTTTTTAACTCGTTGAAAGTCATTGTTTTTAGTCAAACGCCATTTTTTAGCTAACATACTATTGTTTTTAAACTGTCAATTTATTTCTTTGTTTACTGCGTCGTCTAGCCAATATTTGGCGACCAGACTTGGTGCTCATCCTTTGACGGAAACCATGCGTCTTCTGCCTTTTTCTATTTTTTGGTTGATACGTTCTTTTCATAATAAAAATTATTTAAAATTAAATTAAAAAATTAATTAAATTAATGAAACTGAGGCGACAGTATCTTCATCTTGTTTAAATCTCATCAAACGAACTCCCTGTGTTACTCGCCCTAAGTTTGGAACACTATTCAAAGTAAAGCGAATTACTTGATTATTTTTAGAAATGATAACTACATCTCCAACAAAAAATTCGGAAAACTTTTGTAGATCAATTACTCGAGCAGAGACTAAACAACCAGTTTTGTCAGTAATTTTAATAGTTTTGATACCGGTTCCTCCACGTTGTTGACGGCGATATTGTTTTAGATCAGTTTTTTTACCAAAACCTTTAGCGGAAATAGTAAGTAGATTAAGTTCTTTTTGTTGTGAATTAATAATATCCATACCAATAATATAATCTTCTTGTTTTAATCGCATTCCTTTTACGCCAGATGCCGTGCGGCCCATTGATCGAATACCTTTTTCTGAGAATTTTATTGCTTTTCCCTGCACAGATATCAAAATAATGTCATCTTTACCAATTGATGGTTTAACGCCTATCAATCTATCGTTGTCTTTTAATTTAATTGCAATTAGTCCAGATCGACGAATGTTGGCAAAAGCATCTAATTTAACCTTTTTAACAATTCCTCGTTTAGTTACCATTACTAAAAATTGACAATTTTTTAAATCTGCTAAACTCATTATTGAAGTAATTTTTTCTTCAGTAGAAATTGATAAAAAATTAACTATTGCTTGTCCTCGGCTAGTTCGTGAACCAGTAGGAATCTCATATGCTTTTAATTGAAATACACGTCCTCGATTGCTAAAAAAATATAAATCACTTAAAGTAGTCGTCGTTACTAATTGTTGAATTAAATCTTCTTCGCGAGTAACCATTCCAATTACTCCTTTACCGCCTCGTTTTTGTTGATGAAAATCTTGAGGAACTAATCGCTTAATATAATCATTTTTAGTCAAAACAATTAATGCCGGTTCGTTTGCGATTAAGTCTTTTTCCGAGAAATCCTGTTGTAAAGTATCTGGAATAATCTGTGTTCTTCTCTCGTCACTAAATTTATCTTTAACTTCTCGCAATTCTCTTTGAATAATTAAATCTATTTCATGTGAATCCTTAAGAATCTTTTTTAAGCGTTTAACTATAGTTAATTTATCTTTTAATTCATCTTCTATCTTTTGATATTCCATTTTCGCCAATCGATGTAATTTCATTTCTAAAATAGCGTTGGCTTGTCGAATGGTTAATTTAAATTTATTAATTAGGTTTTGTTGTGCAGCTTCTCGATTGGTTGATTTCTTAATTGTTTGAATTACTAAATCAATTTTGTCTAAAGCAATTTTTAAACCTTCTAAAATATGGATTCGTTCTTGTGTTTTTTCTAGATCAAATTTAGTTCGCGCTCGAATAACTAATTGGCGATGCTTAAGATATTCTTGTAAGATACTTTTAAGTGACAATAATGTTGGCTGCAGACAATTCACTAAAGCAACCATGTTTACATAAAAATTACTTTGTAATTGCGTCGCTTGGAAAAGATGATTTAATATTTTTTGTGGATTAGCTCCTTTTTTTAAAACAATGACTATTCGAACTAAAATTTTTCCTTTGGTTTGATAAGATTTACGATCTGTTTCATCTCGTAAATCTTTAATAAACTTAATCTTTTTATCTTTAATTAATTGCGCAATTTTTTTAAGCAGTTCTGATTTATTTACTTGATAAGGAATTTCTGTGATAATAATTTGCCAATGATCTGGTTTTGTTTCAATGATTTCTGTTCGCGCACGCATAACGATTTTTCCACGACCAGATTTGTAAATTTCTTCTAATTCTTTAGTTCCAAAAATTAACCCCCCCGTCGGAAAATCAGGACCAGGAATAAATTTTATTAAATCTTTAATTGTCGCTTGCGGATGATCAATGAAATAAATAAGCGCTTCACAAACTTCTCCCAAATTATGTGGGGGGATATTTGTTGCCATCCCAACCGCAATTCCCATTGATCCATTAATAATCAAATTTGGTATTTTGGCGGGTAATGTTTTTGGTTCGGTAAGTGTTCCATCATAATTAGGAGCAAATTCCACCGTCTCCTTGTCCAAATCAGTCAATAACGCTTTGGCAATGGGAGATAGTTTACATTCTGTATATCGTTGTGCAGCTGGCGAATCTCCGTCGATCGAGCCCCAATTACCTTGTCCAATAATTAGTGGATATCGTAAAGAAAAGTTTTGCGCCATCCGCACTAAGGAATAATAAACAGCAATATCGCCATGTGGATGATACTTTCCTAAGGTTTCACCAACAATCGTCGCTGACTTTCTTGTTTTCCCTTCTGGGTTCAAAGATAAAGTATTCATCGCATAAAGAATACGTCGATGGATTGGCTTTAAACCATCAGTAACATCCGGTAGCGCACGTGCCACAATTACCGACATCGCATAATCTAAATAAGATGTTTTAACTTCTTCTGATATTGGGTCTATGGTAATTTTGCCAATAAAATCCCTTCGTTTGTCATTTTCTGATTGACTAACTGAAGGCTTGGTTATTTCTTTCGTGTTTTTCTTGCCATCCGTAGTCCCTAGGTCCATTTTCTTGGACTGGGATCCTGAATCAGAGAGCTTAGAGATCGAAGATTTGGGTACCTTGGCGCGAGAGGAGGCAGAGGTGGACTGCTTATCCACTCCTAAAACTTTTTTAGACCAATTCGATTTCCCGGCTGAACGCTTCGCAGACTGATGAATTTTATTTTTCTTTATTTTGCTCATAATGTTCTAGAACTTTATTTTTTAATTCTTCCACTTGTCGGTCAGTTAATAATTCTGCTGTGCTGGTTTGTTGTTGTAAAAGATTATCTTTGATATTGCCTGTAAATTGAGAAACAATATTATTAACCTTTCCAAAACCTTCTTCTAAAGCTTTCCATTCGCTTGTTTCTTCTGACGAAAAGGATAAATTATCAATTATCTTTTTTTGTTGCCGTACCCAAAGAAAAATGATTAATAACATCAAAAAAATAATTAACAACCAAATCTGTTGTATTTTTTTTGACATTATTTTCTTTTTAAAACAATAATCTGTTTGTTTTTATCTGCTAGCATCTTTTGATTAACGACTAGTTTGTCAATGGGAGTAACTTTTTTTGCATTCATCAAGTTTATAAATCTGCTCGCTAGGTCAAGTTTAATTTTATCCGGCGCTGTATAATAAGACATGGGAATAATTAGGCGGGGCTCAAAAATATTAATAACTTTTTTGGCTTGTTCGGCTGATAAAACAATGTCTTTGCCACCAATTGGGATTAATAAAACATCTATTGGTTTTGATTTTGCTTGTTGTTTATCTTGATTATTGGATAAAAAGCTGTTTAATTGTTTTAAAACTTCGTTATCAGGTAGTTTAGATAATGTTCCTAAATAAAGTAAAGAAATGTTTTCTACTTGTAAAAAATAAACGGTGGTTGGAAAATAATTAATCCCTCTAATAAATATCTCTTCGATTTCATATTCGCCTGGTCCACTAATGCTAAATATTTTATCAGCGCTTGTCGATTTGTTTTTGTCATTTTTTCCTCTTTGACTATTTAAGATTATTTGTGTAGAGAAAGAGGGTTTTCTTCCCCCCGCCCAAATTACTGTTTGTGGATCCGTAATAATAGAAACATTGCTTTTATTACTTGTTTTAATTTGTATTCTAAAACAAGATTGTCCATACCATGTTAAATGCATAAAAATAAAACATTATTAATTAATTAAATATTATAATAAAAATAAAGATTAAGCAAGTTTACTCTCTTACTTACATTGTTAATTTAATTACGTTTCTTTTATTGACTTGTTAAAAGAATTAATTTACAATATAAATACTAAAGTAAATAAATTTATCATTAATCATTAATTATTAAAAAGAAAAATGCAACAAACTACACAAAACAACGAGCCCATTAAAGACACCTCCCCGGATTCAATGAAAGAATTACTGGCCAATAAAAAATACCAGCAGGTTGTTCAGGCAATTCCTCAGGTTGGCGATTTAGTCTCTGGAAAAATAGTCAAAATTGGTCGAAACAAAATCTTTATTGACTTAAATGGTCTGGCCTTTGGAGTAGTACGTGGTCCAGAACTTAACGATGAATCAGGCGAATATAGTAATTTAAAAGTAGGCGACATGATAAGTACTTTAGTTATTAAAGCAGAAAATGAAAATGATGAAACAGAATTATCATTTCGTCACATTAGTCATTTAAAAGCGTGGGGGGATTTAACTAGTGATTTAAAAAAGGGGACGATTGTCTCTGTTACTGTCGTAGATGCAAATAAAGGTGGTTTATTGGCTAAGTTTAAACGGATTGATGGCTTTATTCCTGTTTCTCAATTATCTACACAACATTATCCTCGAGTAGAGGGTGGCGATAAAGAAAAGATTTTAATAAAACTAAAAGCGCTAATTGGTAAAACTCTCAAAGTAAAGATTATCAGTCTCAACGAAGAAGAAAAAAAAGTAATTTTTTCTGAAAAGGCAACAATCGCTGATAAAAACAAAAATCTTCTCTCTCACTATCACGTTGGCAGTATTATTGAAGGGACAATTAGTGGATTAACTAATTTTGGGGCTTTTATTAAATTTGATGATAATTTAGAGGGGTTAATTCATATTTCTGAATTAGCCTGGCGACGAATTGATCATCCAAAAGATATAGTTAATATAAATAACAAAATAAAAGCTAAAATTATTGGATTAGATGAAAATAAGATTTCTTTATCTATTAAACAATTAACCGAGAATCCGTGGAAAAATGTCAGTGACAAATATAAAGTTGGTCAAACTGTAAAAGGAAAAATAATTAAGGTTTCTCCTTTTGGTCTTTTTGTTGAATTAGATACATATATCCATGGATTGGCCCATATTTCCGAATTGCCCGTTGATTTTATTAAATCTGTAAATGTTAATAATACTTACGATTTTAAGATTATTTCTCTTGAACCAAAAGAGTATCGATTAGGATTGAAATTAACTAAAGGAAAATAAATTAATGAAAAAAGAGAAAAAAGAGAAAAAAGTAATAAAAAAAATAACAAAAAATATCTTTCTAATTTTGATTGTTTTTTTAATATTGGGAAGTTTTTTTAGTTTATTTGAAATTGGTAAAACCAAAGAAACAAAAATTCAAATTAGTCAGTTAATCCAGGAAATTGAAAATAACAAAATTAAAAAGATTGTCGTTAAAGATGACACTATTGAAATACTCACTTTAGACGATCAGACACAAATAACTTATAAGGAGCCTGGTGAAAACTTTATTGGTCTTCTTAACGATTATAATGTTTCGCCGGATAAAATAAAAGGACTTACTATCGACATCCAAAATACTAAAAAAAGTATTTGGCCCGACCTACTAATTTACGCATTATTACCATTACTTTTTATTGGTATTTTCTTTTATTATTTTTCTCGGCAACTTCGTAAAACTACACAAAAAACTTTTAGTTTCGGCCAGGTAAAGTCATTTAAAACAAATCGACAAGAAAATAAGGTTGCTTTTAAAGATATTGGCGGTGTTAAAGAAGCTAAACAAGAAGTTAGAGAAATAATAGATTTCCTTAAAAAACCAAAAAAATTCACTGCCTTAGGCGCTAAAATTCCTAAAGGAGTATTAATTGTTGGCGCACCAGGCACGGGTAAAACATTATTGGCTAGAGCAGTTGCTGGAGAAGCCAATGTCCCATTTTTCCACATTTCCGGTTCTGAGTTTGTGGAGATGTTCGTTGGTGTTGGCGCTTCACGAGTAAGAGATCTTTTTCGTCAAGCAAAAAAGAAAGTTCCTTGTATTATTTTCATCGATGAATTAGACGCAGTTGGTCGCATTCGCGGAGGAGGTTTGTATGGCGGACATGATGAACGAGAACAAACTTTAAATCAGATTTTAGTGGAAATGGATGGATTTGAACCTAATATTGGATTAGTAATCATCGCCGCCACTAATCGGCCAGACGTGCTTGACCCAGCACTATTACGACCTGGTCGTTTTGATCGAAGAATTATTTTAGATATTCCTGACATTCGAGATCGAGAAGAAATTTTAAAAATTCATTGTCAGAAAAAACCATTAGTTAAAGATGTTTCTTTGCGTAAAATTGCTGAACGAACGCCTGGATTTTCTGGAGCTGATTTAGCTAATTTAATGAATGAAGCAGCTATTTTGGCTGTACGTCAGAATAAGAAAGAAATTAGTATGGCACAAATATTAGAAAGCATCGAAAAAGTTTTATTAGGACCGGAAAGGAAAAGTCATATTATTTCTCCTAAAGAAAAGAAGATTACTGCTTATCACGAAGCTGGGCATGCTTTGGTTAGTCATCTTTTACCTCACTGTGATCCTGTACGTAAGGTGTCAATCATTGCTCGTGGACAAGCGGCCGGCTATACCTTAAAAATGCCCCGGGAAGACAAATACTTACATACCCGTTCCGAGTTTATTGATGATTTAGCCGCTTTATTAGGCGGTTATGCCGCAGAAAAAATATTTTTCGGCGAAGTAACTACTGGCGCGTCTAATGATCTTAAACAAACGGCTCATTTAGCTAAAAAGTTAGTGACTGAATACGGAATGAGTGAAAAGATTGGCCCAGTTGCTTTCACTCAAAATAAGGGGTCAAATTTCTTAAATCAACAATTAATTAATCATCGTCAATTTAGTGAAAAAACCGCGCAATTAATTGATGAGGAAATTAATTCGTTAATTTCTCGTGCTTTTCAACAAGCACAAAAGATTATTCAGGAACATCGTACTGATTTAAATAAAATAGCACAATTATTATTGAAAAAGGAAACATTGGAACGTCAAGAGTTCTTACAAATATTCAAAGATGGTAAAAAATAAGCGACTATTAAAGATGAGCTGCGCGTAATCCCTCATTTAAATCGCATGCGCGGTTATTAATGAGAGAAGAAAACAACAAAAAGAAAATCAATTATAAATTATAATTAAGTTTTATGCTAAAAAAGATTTTTTCATTATTTAAAATTTCCTTGTTTAATAGTTGGAAACATTCTCAATGGTGGATTTTAGGAGTTTTAGCTGTTATTCTATCTGGTTTTAATAATGAGATTAATTTATTGATTTCTAACTGGCAAAAAATTAATCATTTTGTTACTAATTTATCTTTGATTAAAATTAACCAATTAATAAATCTTTCGCAAATAAATTTATCCAATTTTTTTCATGCTAAATTTATTGTTTATTTATTTTCGATTTTTTCCTTGTTAATTATTCTCTTTTTGCTATGGATTTCCTTCTCAGCACGAGGTGGCTTAATTTTTTCTATTAATCAATATGCTAAAACTAAATTTATCCCTTCATTTAAAAAATCATTTACTGTCGGTCGAAAATTCTTCTGGTCAATTTTGTGGATTAGTTTATTAGGAAAAATTATTATTTACGGTGGACTATTAATCATTTCTTTACCTTTAATCCATCTTTATTTAAACTCTGCTCATTTGTTTTGGGGGATTATATTGCTTATTTTCCTATTAATATTACTTATTCCAATAGCATTAATTATTTCTTTTATGGTACGCTTTGCTATTTGTTATTTAATTTTGCAAAAGAAAAAAGTCCATCAATCTTGGGTTTTAAGTTGGAAATTATTTCATCAACATTGGTTAATTATTACATTCACAGCAATTTTGCTTTTTATTTTAGGTTTATTGGCTAGTTTAATTATTATCTCATTTATATTAATTGTTAATTACCCATTGACTGTTTTATTTAAATTGTCTTACAGTTTTTCTTTTGTCTCTCCTTGGCTATTTTTGATCATTGGCACGTTAGTAAATATTATTTTCTTATTATTATTTGTTGGATTATTCTCCGCGTTCCAATATAATGTCTGGGTTAATTTATTTAATCAATTAATCGATAATAATTTTTCCCAAAAAAAGTTGATAAAGAGTGAACAAGAAGTTCATTAAAAGTGCTCTTAAATCTTATCTACTTTTTAGTCATTGTTTTTCCACAGATTATTCTCTTAATTTCCTATTAGTAAGTTAGGTTAAAAAAATAAGTTTTCCCCCTTATTCACTCCTTTATTACTATTATTATTTTATATATTAAATAATTAATAATTAATAAGTATGTCTAAAAGTCCAAAAAAAGAGACGACATTAAAAGTAACTTGTTTACAAGAAAACTTAAACAAAGGATTAAATATTGTTAGTCGAGCGGCTAATAATAATTTGAGTTTACCTATTTTAAATAATATTCTTTTAATTGCTAATCAACAAGGGATATTAAAACTAATTGCTACCAATTTAGAGATTGCTATCCAAACCAGCATTCGTAGTAAGGTAGAACAAATGGGATCTATTACTATTCCAGCTCAATTACTCACTAATTTTATTTCTTTATTGACAGAAGGCAATGTTAATTTACAAACTAACAAGCAAGATGAAATAATTATTAAAACTAAAGAACAAGCCGCTAAAATTAAAGGAATAACTGCTAATGATTTTCCGATTATCCCACAAATTAAAAAAGAAAATAAATATATTTGTTTGACAACGGATTTAAAAAACGCTTTACAACGAGTGATTTTTGCTTCGGCAATAAATAACACAAGACCAGAGATTAATGGAATTTTATGTAATTTTAATACTACAAATCATCGATTAATTTTAACCGCTACAGATAGTTATCGACTAGTAGAAAAACAAATTCCTCTAAGTAAGAGTACAAATAAAGAAAATATTCAATTAATTATTCCCGCTCGATCAATTCAAGAATTAATACGTTTGATCACTGAACAAGATAATCAACAAGAAATTGAAAT
>DAOWAM010000045.1 GCA_030634585.1 bacterium | reverse complement strand
TATGGATAGTGCTGAATTGGTCGCCCAACTAAAGCTTTTTCGTAAAGAGATTGTTGGGGTAAAAAATTATCTTTGACTTTGCTCAACTTAAACAACAAATAAAAAAATTAGAAGAGCAAATAAATAAACCAAATTTTTGGCAACAAAATAACCAAGCAAAAGAAATTAGTCAACAATTAGTTTATACCAAAAAGAAATTAAGCGCTTGGCGAGATTTAACTATTGAAGCCAACGATTTATTAGAAATTGCTCGTTTAGATGTTCAGGATAAGAGAGTTAATTTACGTTTGGAATTAGAAGCGCATTATCTAAATTTGCGACAGAAATTTACCCAATTAAAGTTAGAAATTTATTTTACTGGTCGTTACGATCAATTTAATGTTTTTCTTTCGCTTTACGCTGGTGCCGGTGGAACTGACGCGCAAGATTGGGCGCAAATGTTACAAAGAATGTATTTACGTTATTGTTCTCATCGGGGTTGGTCGGTTAAAATAATTAGTCAGATTGTTGGTAATGAAGCGGGCATTAAAAGTTCTATTTTAGAAATAAAGGGAGATTATGTTTATGGTTATTTAAAATCAGAAATGGGTGTACATCGATTGGTTCGTATTTCTCCTTTCGATGCGGAAAAAATGCGGCATACATCTTTTGTTTTGGTTGAAGTAGTGCCACAATTATCAAAACAAGAGATTATTTTTCAATCGGATGATTTACGAATCGATACTTTTTTATCATCGGGAGCAGGTGGACAAAGTGTGCAAAAAAATCAAACAGCGATACGGATTACTCATCTACCAACTAAAATCAGTGTGTCTTGTCAGTCAGAACGCTCACAAAAACAAAACAAGGAAATTGCGATGCGTTTATTAATAGCAAAATTGACTTATTATTATCAACAGCAGCAAGAGAGACAAAAGAAAGAGATTACAGGTCAGATTAAATCTGCTACTTGGGGGAAACAAATTCGTTCTTATATACTTCATCCGTATAAAATGGTCAAAGATCATCGAACTAATAAAGAAATCCAGGATGCGGAAGCGGTATTGAATGGTGAAATTGATCCATTTATTGAAGCTTATTTATTGAAACTTTATCAAATTCAGAATAAAAATAAAAATTAAGTATAACATTAATTAAAAATTATTATGTGTGGTATTATTGGTTATATTGGCCCCAAAAACGCCATACCAATTTTGTTAAACGGTTTAAATAGACTAGAATATCGTGGCTATGATAGTGTCGGCGTAAGTTTAATTAATCAAGATGAATTATCTTATCTGAAAACAAAAGGCAGAGTGGCTGCTTTGGAAGAACAATTAAAAGAGAAAAGATTGCAAGGTAATTTGGGAATTGGACATAGTCGTTGGGCAACACATGGGCAACCAAACGAAATTAATGCACATCCACAATTTGATTGTCAAAAAGAACTTGCTTTAGTGCACAACGGAATAATCGAAAATTATACTTCTTTAAAAAAATGGTTAAAACAACATGGTCATCGATTTTGTTCCGATACTGATACGGAAGTTTTACCTCATTTAATTAGAGAATACTATCAGGGCGATTTGCTTTTAGCAGTACAACAGGCGTTACATTTAGTAGAGGGCGCTTATGGGATTGCTTTAGTTTTTTCTAAAGAGCCGGATAAATTAATTGTGGCTCGTTATGGTAGTCCATTAGTAATTGGCGTAGTAGCTAGGGGTGAATATATTGTTGCTTCCGATCCAACTGCCATTATTGATTATACCAAGCAAGTGATTTATTTAGATGATGGAGAAATTGCTGTATTAACTCGTCAAGGAATGAAAATTGTTACTTTAGACAATGTTAGGATTGATAAAAAAATACAAGTAGTAAAATGGAACTTAGAGGAAATTGCCAAAAGTGGTTTTCCTCATTTTATGTTGAAAGAAATCTTTGAACAGCCAAAAACTATTACTAATAGTTTGCGCGGTAGATTATTAGTTAAAGAAAAAGATATTTCTTTAGGTGGCTTAGGAGATTGGCTTGATCGAATAGCTAAAGTTAAACGAGTAGTTATTGCTGCTTGTGGAACTTCATGGCACGCAGGGTTAGTTGGTGAATATTTATTTGAAAATATTGCTAATTTGCCGACGGAAGTAGAATATGGTTCTGAATTTCGTTATAAACAAATATCAATTGATCCAAGTGTAGCTTATTTTGTAATTAGTCAGTCGGGCGAAACAGCAGATACCTTGCAATCATTGCGTAAAATTAAACAAGGCAAAGGTAATGTTTTTGGAATTGTTAACACGGTTGGGTCAACCATTGCTCGGGAAACAACGGCCGGAGTTTATTTACACGCTGGTCCAGAAATTGGCGTGGCTTCCACTAAATCATTTACTTCTCAAGTAACAGTCTTAGCTTTATTGACATTAGCGTTAGCCAGACGAAGGAAGACAATTCCTCTTAAAGAATTAGAGAGTAGGATGATTGCTTTACAAAAAATTCCTCAACAAGTGGCGTCCATTTTAAAACAACACAAAAAGATTAAAGCGTTAGCCAAAAAATATTGTCGTTATAATAATTTTCTTTATTTGGGACGAGGTTATAATTTTCCGGTTGCTTTGGAAGGAGCGTTAAAATTAAAAGAAATTTCTTATATTCATGCCGAGGGTTATCCGGCGGCTGAAATGAAACACGGACCAATTTCTTTAATTGATCGTCAAATGCCAGTAGTAGTTTTGGCAACCGATACGGAAGATGTTATTTATCAAAAAGTAATTAATAATATTGAAGAAATTAAAGCGAGACAAGGGCGGATTATTGCTATTGCCACTGAGGGAAACAAACAAATTACTAAATTAGTTGACGAAGTTTTTTATATACCTAAAACTAATGGTTATCTTACTCCATTATTAAATGTGATACCGCTTCAATTATTATCTTATTATATTGCCGTGCAACGTGGTTGCGATGTAGATAAACCACGCAATTTAGCAAAAAGTGTCACTGTGGAGTAGTATGACCAAGTCAAAAATATTCTTATTTTCTTTACTTAGTTTTATTTTAGGAATTGGTTTAGCTTCTTGTTTGATTCGCCATCCGATAGCGAATCTTTTTTATTTCATTAGTTTATTATTTTTATTCATCTTATTTATCTTGTTATTTAATTACTCCAATCTAACAATACGAGTAATTTGTTTTTGTTGTTTAGCTTTTTTATTGGGAATGACGAGATTAAATTTAGTCTTTTCATCATCACCAACTAAAAACATTCAAAATTATTTTGATCAAGAGGTAAGTTTAACTGGCTTTGTTTGTCATGAACCCGATTACCGGATAGAGCAAGGAAAAATAACGGTAAAAATAAATAAAATTAGTCAAACCGGCAAAAATGAACAGGTAATAGACAATAAACTGTTAATCACGGTTCCACTTTATCCACACTATCAATATGGTGATGTTCTAAATATATCTGGTAAATTAATAGAACCACAATCATTTGATGACTTTAATTATCCAGCTTACCTGCGTCGTTATGGTATTACAGCTTTAATGTATCGACCACAAATTAATAAGATTCCTAATCGGCAAAGTGGAAATTCTTTTTATCGACAAATATTACAATTAAAACAAATTAATCAACAATTTATCAATCGATATTTACCTGAACCCAATGCTTCTTTTTTATCAGCAATTTTGTTAGGGAATAAACATAATTTATCGACAGAGTGGCAAAATAAGCTTAATTTTACCGGCGCACGACACATAATTGCTATTTCGGGACTACATATTGTTATTTTAATTACTTTATTAATGAGTTTTTTGTTATATTTTTTGCGGCGCGATTATGCTTTTTATTTAACATCCGTATTAGTTATTTTGTTTATTATTATGGTTGGTTGTCCTTCTTCGGCAATTCGAGCGGGAATGATTGCTTTATTAATCTTATTTGCTGAACAAATTGGACGTTCTAAACAAAAATCTAATTTATTAGTTTTTATCGCAGTAGTAATGTTATTAGGTAATCCATTATTATTATTTTATGATATTGGTTTCCAACTATCTTTTGTTGCGGTGTTGGGAATAATTTATTTTTATCCTTTTTTACGGCAATTTTTTATTCGTTATTTAGGTAGTAAGATCATTGCTGATTTATTGGGAGTGACTTTATCAGCGCAATTATTTACTTTTCCGTTGGTTTGGTATCATTTTGGAATGATTAGTTGGATAGCACCATTAACTAATCTATTTGTTTTGCCAATTATGCCTTATTTAATGTTAAGCGGGTTGGCCTTTTTAATCGTTTCTTCTTTTTTGCCGATATTAGCTAGTATTGTAGTTTTGCCAGTTTGGATTTGTTTGACCTATTTAACACAAGCCATTGCTTTTTTCTCTCCATCATCACTTAAACAAGTTGTGATTGCTAAACAACCACCAATTGGTTTTATTATTTTATGTTATTGTTTGTTGGTTGGCTTAGTTTTTTATATTCGTTCGAAGAAGCAATTGATTAAAGAAGACAATTTATCGATTAGCAGTTTGTTTAATTAGTTTCTTAATTAAAAAATTTGACAATAACAAACAATGAAACAACAAAAGAAAATACTAGATTTATTACCGGGGGTTAAAAAGAATATAATTTTGGCGCCGTATACTACTTGGCGAATTGGGGGATTAGCTAAGTATTTTTATGTGGCTAATAGTAATGAAGAATTAATCAAAGCAATTAATATAGCTAGACAGTTAGTCATTCCTTATTTTATCTTAGGTGGGGGAAGTAATTTATTGATTGATGATTGCGGTTTTGTTGGATTAGTAATCAAGATTCAGACGAGTAATTATCGTGTATACCATAATCATATTATCGTTGATGCTGGAATTAGATT
>DAOWAM010000008.1 GCA_030634585.1 bacterium | reverse complement strand
CCTAAAATAAATTTACTATTAATCATCATATAATCATCATAATTCAATTGATTAAATAAATCTTGGGCTAGAAACACCAGCTCAAGATTTAATAATGATATTGATCTAAATACTGGAACTAGAAATTACTTATTAATAAAAATCATTATTAATTATTTAACCGTAAAAACAATCGCAAAAACGGATAATCAAACTACATCTTCACTTCTATATTAACACCTGCTGGAAGAGATAAACTGGTGATTGATTCGATTACTTCTGGTGTAGGATTAATGATATCAATCAATCGTTTATGTATTCGCATTTCAAATTGCTCTCGTGAATCTTTGTGAACAAAAGTAGCTCGAAGAACTGTTTCTTTAATTTTTTCCGTCGGTAAAGGAATTGGTCCAATAATAGTTGATCCATTTCGCTGAACAGTTTCAACAATCGTTTTAATTGCCTGATCAATAATACGATGATCATAGGCTCTTACTTTAATACGAATACGATTTGTTGTCGGTGTTTGTTCATTACCTGGTGAATGTTTTTTCTTTTGTTGCATTTAATTTTTAAATATCTTGCTTATTTCCTTAATTTAATTAACTTATTTTATTTACTAATACTGACTAAATGATTTTTACTAATTTAATCTAAAATTATTTAATAATTTTAGAGACTACTCCGGCACCAACGGTTTTACCGCCCTCACGAATAGCAAAACGTTGTTTTTCTTCTAATGCAATTGCCTTAGCTAATTTAACTGTAACTTTTAAATGATCACCTGGCATTGCCATTTCTGTTCCTTCTGGTAAAGCAACATCGCCAGTAACATCAGTTGTTCGAATATAGAATTGTGGTTTATATCCCGTAAAAAAAGGTGTGTGTCGTCCGCCTTCTTCTTTAGATAAAATATAAATTTCACCTTCAAACTCGGTATGTGGGGTGACTGTTCCTGGTTTAACAATAACTTGCCCTCTTTCAATGTCAGTCTTTTTAGTACCTCGTAAAAGAACTCCTGCATTATCTCCTGCTCTTCCTTCATCTAATGATTTCTTAAACATTTCGATACCAGTAACAATTGTTTTTTGTGTATCTCTTAATCCGATTATTTCTATTGGTTCATTAAGTTTAATGATACCTCGTTCTATTTTACCAGTAACTACCGTTCCTCGACCTTCAATAGAAAAAATATCTTCTATCGGCATTAAAAATGGTTTTTCTACATCCCGTTTCGGCTCTGGAAAATAATCATCCATTGTTTTGATCAATTTAATAACTGGTCCACAATTAGGACAATCTTCCTTGCCACAACCACATTCTAACGCTTTTAGTGCTGAACCACGAACGATTGGTATTTCATCACCTGGATATTCATACTTCTTTAACAAATCTTTGATTTCTTCTTCCACTAAATCAATTAATTCTTTGTCTTGTACTAAGTCAGTTTTATTCAAAAAGACAATAATATTAGGAATACCAACCTGACGCGCTAATAAAATATGTTCTCTTGTTTGTGGCATTGGACCATCTGGCGCAGAAACAACTAAAATTGCTCCGTCCATCTGTGCCGCACCGGTAACCATGTTTTTAATATAATCAGCATGCCCTGGACAATCAATATGAGCGTAATGCCGTTTAGCCGTCTCATATTCAACGTGTGCTAAAGCAATAGTAATCCCTCGTTCTCTTTCTTCTGGAGCATTGTCAATTTGATCAACGCTCTTTTCTTGCGCTTGATCGCCATGCGCTCTTAAAACTTTCAAAATTGCTGCGGTCAAAGTTGTTTTTCCATGATCAACATGACCAATCGTTCCCACATTCAAATGTGGCTTTGAACGAACAAATTTTTCTTTTTCTGCCATAAATTTTCAAATTAATTTTTAATTAAATTATTGTTAAATATATAGTAAAATAAAATTATTTATTTATTTTTATTATAAATTTCAAGCCACTCCTTATATAAATTATTGCGACGAAGTGCCTTCTCAGCATTCTTTTTAACCTCTTCTACCCGTCCTTCCTTAATAGCGATGCTAATATCTTTTGCCTCCATCTTATAATTGCGACCATCATCAAGGTAGCGTCCGACTATTTCTTCTCCATTTTTTAATGCTTCCTGTAATTTCTTAAAACTAGAATACTCGGTCATTACTTTATTTATAAATTTTTCTGGGTAATGTATTTGTTTCTCGCGTTTATCTTCTCCTGAAAATATATTTTCCATATTTTTTCAAATTAATCTTTAATTAAATTATTGTTAAATATATAGTAAAATAAAATTACTGTCAACCAAATTGTTAATATTTTATTACTAAATAAATCAAATGTCAAATTATTCTTTTACTTTTTCAATAATTTTTTCCGTAATTCTGGCTGGCACTTCTTGATATTTACAAAATTCCATACTATAACTAGCCCGTCCTTGGGTTAAAGAACGTATTTGTGTGGCATAACCGAACATTTCTCCCAATGGAACAAAAGCGTCAATTACTTTTACTTGTCCTCTATCTTTCATTTCTAAAATCTCCGCTCGTTTAGCGTTTAAATTACCAATAACATCTCCCATGAATTCTTCCGGGGTAACTATTTCTACTTTCATAACTGGTTCTAATAAAACGGGTCTGGCTTGTTTGGCCGCCTCTTGAAAAGCGCGACTACCAGCAATCTTGAAAGCCATCTCCGAAGAATCAACTTCATGATAAGAACCATCATAACCAACAGCTCTTGTATCAACGAATGGATAACCAGCAACAATTCCATTCTGCATTGCTTCCTTAATACCTTTATTAATTGGCTCAATAAATTCTCTAGGAATAGATCCTCCTTTAACTTCATCAACAAATTCATAACCACCTCCTCGTTCCATCGGTTCTAATCTCAACCAACAATCACCATATTGACCGCGTCCACCACTTTGATGAATATATTTTCCTTCTGCTTGCGCTGTTTTTCTAATTGTTTCTCGATAAGCAACTCTTGGTTGTCCAACATTGGTTTCTACGCCAAATTCTCTTTTTAATCGATCAATAATAATTTCTAAATGTAATTCTCCAATTCCAGAAAGAATTATTTGTCCAGTTTCTTCATCGGTTTTAACACGTAATGTCGGATCTTCTTGTATTAATTTATTTAATGCTGATGACATTTTTTCTTGATCAACTTTTGTTTTTGGCTCAACGGCGATAGAAATAACTGGATCAGGAAAATTAATTGCCTCTAAGACAATTGGTTGATTTAAATCACATAATGTATGTCCAGTCGACACATCTTTTAATCCAATTGCCACGCCAATATCACCGGCGTTTATTTCTTCAATATTTTCTCGATTATTAGCATACATTCGCATTAAACGACTGACTCTTTCTTTTTTTCCAGTATTAGAGTCCAAAACATAACTGCCTACTTTTAATTTTCCAGAATAAACTCGAAAATAATTTAAAGTACCAATGAAAGGATCCGTGGCAATCTTAAATACCAACGCGCTAAATGGCGCGTCTATTTTTATTAACCTTGTTTCTTCTGCTCCGGTTTTGGGATGGGTTCCTTTCACTTCTGAAATTTCTAAGGGGGATGGCAAATATTCGCAAATAGCGTCTAACAAGAATTGTACACCTTTATTTTTTAAAGCCGAGCCACAAAATACTGGTACGATTGCTCCATTAGTTACTGCTTTGTGTAAAGTTGATTTAAGTTCATCTATGGGAATTTCTTTTCCTTCTAAGTATTGATTCATTAACTTATCATTGTGTTCAACGATTGCTTCAATTAATTGATGACGAGCATGTTTTGCCTGTTCAACCATTTCAGCTGGAATATCGTCTTCTTTTATTTCTTTACCCATGTCATCTAAATAAAAATATGCTTTTTGCTCAAATAAATCGACTACACCCCGAAAATTACTTTCTGCGCCAATTGGTAATTGTACCGGATAAGCGTTTTTAGTTAATCGATCATGTATCGTTTTTAAATCATAAGAAAAATCCGCACCAGTTCGATCCATTTTATTAACAAAAGCGATTAAAGGTATATTAAATTTTTCTGCTTGGTGCCAAACTGTTTCTGATTGTGGTTCTACACCAGCCACTCCATCAAAAACCACTACCCCGCCATCTAACACTCGTAAACTTCGTTGTACTTCAGCGGTAAAGTCAATATGTCCTGGTGTATCAATAATATTGATTTGGTAAGGCTGTTTTCCCTCACCTTTTTTACCTTGCGGTATCCAAAAACAAGTAGTCGCTGCCGAAGTAATAGTAATTCCTCGTTCCTTCTCTTGCTCCATCCAATCCATTTCCGCCTCACCATTATGGACTTCGCCTATTTTATGTTTTTTTCCGGTGTAATATAAAATACGCTCAGTAACAGTACTTTTACCAGCGTCGATATGGGCAATAATGCCAATATTTTTCACGTTTTCTAGTTTGTAGGGGAAAGAAACCATAAAATATTTAATTTAAGATTAAAATATCCCATTTTTAAGTAAAATGAGATATTGCTTTATTAATTATTAGATAAAACGGGCAAAATAAGCAAATGCTTGATTAGCTTGCGCCATTCTCATTACGTCTTCTTTCTTTTTAAATGCCGCGCCTTGGTGGTCAATCGCTAATAATAATTCTTCGGATAATTTTTGACTCATTGATTTTCCTTTTTTATTACGCGCCGCCTGAATAATCCAACGACAAGCCAGATTTAATTGCCGTCGTTCATCAACTTTAATTGGAATTTGATAATTAGCTCCGCCAATTCGTCTACTTTTTACTTCAACTGATGGAGAAATAATTTCAATTGCTTGTTTAAATATATTGACTGGATTACTTTTTCCTTTTTGTTTAATAATATCTAAAGCATCATAAACAATTTTTTGCGCAACTGTTTTTTTACCACGTTGCATTAAATAGTTAATAAACTTACTAACAGTTAAGTCATTATATTTTGGATCTGGTTTAACCAAATGTTTTTTATAAGATTTTGTTCCTCGCATATTTTTAATTATTAGAAATTTTGTCAAACTTAATTCTTAGTCAATTTATCTTTAAAACAAATTATTGTTTTTTTGCGTTTTCTCTCTTTGTGCCATAAAGAGAACGGCTTTGTTTTCTACCTTCTACTCCCGCTGTGTCATAAACGCCTCGTACAACATGATAACGTACTCCTGGTAAATCTTTTATTTTTCCTCCTCGTAACATTACTACTGCGTGTTCTTGTAAATTATGTCCCACTCCAGGAATATAGGCAGTAACTTCTTCTCCATTAGACAAACGCACCCGAGCTACTTTTCGCAAAGCCGAATTTGGTTTTTTGGGTGTCATTGTAGTCACCTTTAAACAAATTCCTCGCTTGAAAGGACTGCCTTTACTCAAACGACGTTTCCGCCTTTTCAACGTATCTAGAGAACATTGTAATGCTGGCGCCTTGGATTTCTTGCCTGTCTTTTTTCTTTTGTGACGAATCAATTGATGTATTGTTGGCATGGTGAATAAATTAAAAACTAAAAGTGAGAAAATTGTAAAGTAATAAAATTATTTTACTAGTTAAAATATTACTTAAATAAAAAAGAGATGTCAAGCCAAAATCATAATATGTTAAATGATTTTCTAAATTATCACTTTTGCTAGATTTAATTAAACAAAGAAATGATTAACCCAGTTAATTACTAAACCAAATAAACCACTTAGAATAGAAACTCCCAAAAAGTTATCTAAAATAATTAATCCCAACAAAAAATATGGGCCATTGCGTTGAAACTTTGTTTTAAAATTAAAATAACGATCCGGGATAATGTTTAATAAAAATTTTGAACCGTCTAATGGCGGGATGGGTATTAAATTAAAAACAGCTAATATGGTATTGATTATAATTAAGACATAAAGAAAACTACCCAAAGCGTTGGTTGGTCCTAATCCGATTAAAGGATAAATAAATTTTAATAACAAGCCTGCGATTAATAATAAAATAATATTGGATGCTGGTCCCGCTAAAGCAGTTAAAATTGAATCACGTTTTGGATGACGAAAATTATTTGGATTATAAGGTGCTGGTTTACCCCAACCAATACCAACTATTACCAACATTAAAAGCCCAAAAAAATCTAGGTGTGATAATGGATTAAGTGTTAATCGTCCCATTCTTTTTCCCGTTGGATCGCCCAATAAATAAGCCATAGCCACATGAGAAAACTCATGAATAGTAATAGCAATAATGATGGCAATTATCCAAGCAAAAAACATAATTGGTTGATTAAATAAAGAAGATAAAATCATAAATTTTAAATTATTATAATAAGTAATTTGCCTAAATTTGGTAATGAATAATGTGACTGCACCCCGTAGTGAGAGCAATGCTCTGTACTAAAGGGCTTGATTAATTAAATATTCTTTGCTAAATTAAATAGGGTTGAATACTACTTTAATATTATAACCTTAATAAAATATTTTATAAAGGTTAATAAAAATATTTTATATTTTAATTATTAATCATTTTTTTATGTCTCTACGTTGCGCTATCTGTGAACGACGAGCAAGGATGTCACTTTCTCGCAGTCATTCTAATGTTGCTACTAAAAAACGACAAAAAATAAACTTACATAGCAAAATTATTAACGGGAAAAGAGTAAGTATTTGTTCTACTTGTCTTCGCACAATTAATAAACAAAAAACTAAATAAAAATAGATTCTTATTTAGTTTTTATTGCAATTCATTCTTTGATTTCCAAAATTTTATTTTTTCGTTTTAGTCCACGAATAATTCTAATTTTTTCTATTGAAATTTGCCAATATTTAGATAATTCTTCTAACAACAGTTGATTAGCTAAACCACGTTCTGGTTTAGCTTTTATTTTTACTACAAATTGATCGGGTGATTTTTTAATCACCTCGTTTTGATGAGCTTTAGGAAATACTTTTACTTTAATTAACATTTTATCCTAATTATTTCAATTAATTATCCAAACATTAACCATTCTGGCCGAATAATTAACAAAATGCCAATGATTAACATAATGATTCCTCCAATTAAATGTGAAATACGACTATATTTATTAGAAATACCAGTGAAACGTAAAGTAATCATTGCTATGGAAAAAATAATCAAATCATCAAGCATGAAGACAAAAATGTAAAGCAACAAATAAAGATAATATTGCCATTTGGTCAAATGCGTTAAAGTTAGAATCTGTGTATAAATTGCTGGTAAGCCAGCGGAGCAAATTAATTCGACTAGATTTACAGCAAAAGCTAAGAGAATAATTCCAAGTAAAGCCAACCAAAATTGTTTTTTTTGAATGATCTCTTTTAATTTTTCAAAAATTAATCGTTTTCTTTTTCCACCAGTTACTTTGCAAGTGCTAAGTGGATTAGTAAAATATTCTTTTAAATTATATCCGCCGGTAACTAAAGCCACCATGCCAATAATGATTCTTACCCAAAAGATAAATCCTAAAAATAACAAAAGATTAAGCCAGGCAGACATAAAAATGAAATAAACTAGTGCTGAAATAATAATAAATACAGTCCCCAAAATCCACATTTTTTTTCTGTCTTTCATCCCTAGTAATAAAGTAATTAAAAATAATAGCACCCACATGGCGCAAGGATTAAAACCATCCAAAGCACCAATAATAATAGTTAGAATTGGCAAGGAAAAATTCTTGGTTTCTATTTCACCCAAAATTGGCAATTTTATTTGATGAGGTACTTCTCCTTGTTCTAATGATCCCGTTGACACAGTAATCGGAGAGATCAATCCGCCCACAACATCAACACAACTATTCTCTACGACGCATTGAATTGCTCTTTCTATTTCTCGGCCTGTAGTTTGTTCATTATACCAACCAATAAAATATTGTTCGCCAATTACCGTAAAAGGAACGCCGGAAACATCTACATTTAGTTCTTCACCGATTTGTTTTAATAGGTCAATATTCTTTTTACTATTACTCACCTCGAAACTTTCTATTTTCAGTTTGTGATATTTCTGTTCCATTTTTTCCAAGAATGGTTTTTCATCGGAACAATGTGGGCAACCATATGCCCAGAAAAAGTAAACGTTAATATTCTCTTCCTTGGTTTTATATGAGGAAGTTTCTTGCGCTAAAGTCGGCACAACTAAAAGAAATAAGACAATGATAATTAAAAATAATTTGATTGTTCTTTTAAACATATTTTATTTATTTATTTTCCTCACTATTCTAGGTGAGGAACTGCGCCTGGATTTAAATCCGGGTTTACTTCTTTGTTTATCAATAGATTTGCTAATAAGTAAATTTAATTCTTTCAACATACCGGTCAAATTGAGATGATACATCTCGGCTACTTCACCAATTGTTAACTTACTAATTTCATATTGCGCCATCGGACAAAACAAACAAGGCAAATGATATTTCGCCAATATTTTATTTGCTTGAGAATGTTTTAAAATTTCTGCCAACGTAGTGTTTTTATCCATAAATTTATTTATTTAATAATATTGATACAAAATGACCGATTAACCAAGTTACAATAATAACTGCAAAAACCAAAGTAATATGTTCAATAATTATTTTAAATGGTTTTTCTTGGTTAGTTTTAGCGATATAGAAACTTAGAATTGTCAATAAAAATATTCCCCACACAATAGATATCAATAATGCCATTCGTGGCATAAAAATTAAGAAAGGAATAATAAAAGTTAGAGCAAATATCACTTTACTAATAAAAACAAATAGAGTAGTTAGCCAAATTTCTTTTTGATTATGAACCTTTTCCCCTTGTAATGTAGTTTCCGATTCTTCTGATAAATGTATTCCGACGGCATCAGACAGACCATCAGCAAAAGCTAAAACTATGATTCCAGTAATTACCACTATTTTGGAAAATTCAGCTGCTGACAACCCACTAATCATACCTAATGTAGTAATTACACCCGAAGTTAGACCAAATGAAAGCCCGATTTTTAATTGATGAGTGTACTTTTTAAATATGCTCATGGTTTTTAATTGATTATTCCCCCACCCAAACATTTTCTACCTTGATAGAAAACACAAAATTGTCCCGGCGTCACCGCTAATTGTGGTTTGGTAAAAATAACTTTTATTTTCTTTTTATTCTTAGATGGAAAAATTACTGCTTGATTAAGCGCTTGTTGATATCGTATTTTTGCCATTACTTTCATTTTATCTTTTAAAGGTTCTCCTGAAATGAAATAACAAGGAGAAAGAATAATTTCCTGCTGACAAATTTCTTGTCGTCGTTTAGTTACTATTAGATTATTTTTAACTACATCAATTGCTTCAACAAAATAAGGTCCATTAGATAGGTTAATCCTTTTTCTCTGTCCAATGGTGTAAAAACATAGACCTTCGTGTTTGCCTAAAATTTTCCCGGTAGAATCAACAATTTGACCTGTTTGACTGCCAATAACTTCTTTCAGAAATTGCGTCATTATTTTTTTACTAACAAAACAAAAGTCTTGACTTTCTTGCTTAATAATTAGTCCCTGTCTTTTAGCTATCTGACAAACTTCTTCTTTTAAATAATTACCCAAAGGAAAAATAATATTTTTAAACCAGCGTTGTGGTAAAATAGACAAAAAATATGTTTGATCTTTATGCTTATCTTTTGCTTCTACTAATTCATATTTTTGACTTACTAAATTCTTTTTGATTTTAGCATAATGTCCAGTAGCAACATATTCAATCTGGTGTTGTTTTGCCCAAGCAAAAAGCTGTTTAAACTTAAACTCGCGATTGCAAATAACACAAGGATTGGGCGTTCGATTATTTTTTAATTCAGAAACAAAATAATTTACCACCTGCTTATTAAAATCACTTGCTACATTATAAATAAAAAAAGGAACGTCCAATCGCTGACAAATCTGGCGAGCATTAGCAATTGATTTATCTCTAAGATAAATATTTTTCTTGGCATCACTTTCTTTGTCTTGCCAAGCGCTAAACTTTAAAAAAACACCGACTGGTGCAAAGTTTTGTTGCTTGAGTAAAGATAACGCCACAGCAGAATCAACACCGCCCGATATTCCAACTACTATTTTTTGGGGGGTTGATTTTAATTTATTTTTCGTTGTTTTAATTATCTTTTTTATTTTATTCACTCTTTGAGTTTTTGTTTAATTATTTATTAAAACCACTTTTTAAAATAAAAAATGAACGCCAAAACTAAACAAGCAATCAAAGTAAAAAGACAAATATAAACGAAAGCAAAAACATTGCCTTGCAACGGCAATTTAACGTTCATTCCATATAGGCTGGCGATAATTGTCGGCACACCGATAATAATCGTCAATGAAGTTAAAAACTTCATTACTCGATTTAAATCATTAGTTAAAATTGTTGAATACGCTTGCCGAATATTAGTTACATTTTTAATACTACCACGGCACATATTCAAACATTGTTGAGAATCAATAATCAAATCTTCGGTTAATTCCTGATCATCTTTATAAATCTTCACATACTTACCACTCAAAATCTTTTCAAAAATACTAATCGTTGGTATAAGCGAAGTAATAAATTTATTAAGAATTTTTTCTAAACCAACAAAATTAATAATGTCTTTATTCGTTAATTTTGATAAATTAACTTTTTTTGTATAAATAGATTTATTAATTTTTCTAATTTCTTGTTCATAAAAATCCACGACTTTTAAAGAAAGTTCGAGTATATTTTTAGTTTTTTGGGTGGTGTAAATATTCTTCTGCAAAATTTGTTCGATTGGTTTTAATCGTTTCGGTGAAAGAGTAACTAAAAAATCGGGTGTAACGGCAATCAAAAAGGGAACACTTAAAATTTCGCCATTTTCTTCATATGGAACATTCAAAATAATATAGGCAACCTCTCCTGATTTTTCGATTCGTGGTAATTCGTCTGGATCTAATGTGTCAATAATAAATTCTTTTTCAATTCCAGTTAATTCACAGATGTCTTTTATTTCTGTTTCATTTGGATTAACTATATTAACCCAAGCATTTTTTTTTATTTCAGTTAGTTGTTTTAATTGTTCATCTTTAGTTGCTCGATAAAAAATAGAAATCATATAATTTTTATTAGAATAATTTATTTTCTTTTGGTTCATTTTCTAAATCTTTAACTGCTTGGCAATAACGACAATAATCACAATCTGGAGACGATTCAGGTATTTGCTCACTTATTAAACATTGATGGGCTTACTCGATTGTTTTACTGATCCAAGAATCATCGCCTCGATAAGGAATAATTTTGATGTCAAGCTCTAATTTTCCATCAAATGCCTTTCCCATTGCAATAAACAAAATAACCAAAATTAGAAACCTGTTGATGATTACGCTTATCTCTCCGCAAGATCCATTGATAAATTTCCATTTGTCGCTTATAAACAATTTTCCATTCATCGTCCAGCGTTATTTCTTTATCAACACTAGTAGATTTATAATCAACAACAATTAATTCGTCTTGCTCATTAATCCAAACATCATCAATTGCGCCAAAAATACACAAATTAAGTTTAGGTAAAAAAGTTTCAATACCCTTAAAATTATTTCGCCAATCGTTGGCAATCTCGACTCAAAAACTAAATATTTTCTCGTTCTTCTTCTGAATAAACGGTAGCAAAATCTATTTTTTGATAGTCAAATAATTCTTCTTCATTAAAAAATCGATAGATTTCTTGTTTAGCTGTTTCCACCGAATCAGAAGCATGAACAATATTATGTTGCTGACTCATCGAAAAATCTCCGCGAATACTACCAACATCAGCTTTCCTACCCGACGTTGGTCCAACAATTAAACGAACTGTCGACACCGCTTCTATCCCTTCTAAAATCATAGCAATCACCGGGCCACTCATCATAAAACGTTCTAATTTATCAAAAAATGCTTTATCTTGGTGTTGCGCATAATGTTCATCTAGGGTTTCTTTTTTTAATTGCATCATCTTTAAGCCAATAATTTTTAGACCCTTTCGCTCAAAACGAGAAATAATTTCTCCCAGTAAGCTCCGTTGTAAAGCGTCTGGTTTAAGCAAAATTAATGTTCTTTCCATTTATTTATATTTACTATTTAGTTTAAATCTTAAATTTTTATTATTAAATCTGGATTTAATAATATAATATTTCAAAAGTTTATTTTTCTATTGTATCATTTTCTTTAGCTGTTGCCAAAAAAATTAGTTCTTAACCCTTTCGAAAAACAATATGTTCCAATTTATCTGTTCTTAATATTTTCGCTCCCTCTACGGTTATTCCATCTATTGTCTCTGCGCCTGGATGACCATAATGATTATCCGCCCCAGATGAAATTACCGCCCAATGTGGAGAAACAGCTTTAAAAAATGGTAAATAACTAGAATATTTAGAACCATGATGAGCTACTTTTAAAATTAGCGACCGTAAATCAATTGATTGATTGAGTAATCGCGCCTTCACTTCTCGAGAAATATCACCGGTAAAAAGCACGCTAAATTGTCCAAAGTTTAATTTATTAACAATGCTGGCATCATTTAAGTTTTCCGTTACTAATCCAGCTAAATTTTCCCATGGATATAAAACATCGATTGTTGTTTTGCCCAAATCAATAAATTTTGTTTGATAAGGAAAATAAAAAGGGATTTTTTTCTGATCAATTAATTTTAACCAAATTTGATAATCAGATAAAGGTTTTTGTCTCTGAACACCAGTTAATAAAATATGTTTCACTGGATAACGTTTAATGACCTCAATCAAGCCTTCTAAATGATCTTTTTCTGGATGAGTTAAAATCATTAAATCAATTCGACGATTATAGAAAGGTAAATATTTATCTAATTGATAGATGAGTTGATTGGTTGGTCCACCGTCAATTAAAATATTTTGTTCTTGCGGTGTAATAATCAGTGCGGAATCACCTTGACCAACATCAAAAAAAATAACTCGCAAATGATTATCCGCTGAAAAATAAATCCAAGCCAATAATGCTAAAACAATCAATAAACAAATAAATAATAAACGATAAATTTTTTGAATAATTGTTGCGGACATTTAGAAATTTTTTAATTTAATTTTAACTTAATTTAATTTAATTATAAAATAAAAAACGACAATTGTATAATAAAAAAATAAGGCGTGTCAATTTCTGATACACGCCTTATTATGTTTTAAACCAAAATGACAAAATGGCCAATAAGATTATTTTAATTGTGTTAGCGATTAGACACAATAATAACCCGTGTTTAATTTTTGCTATTTTACTAGCAAGCACTGCAGCACCATCAAGATATGGTAATGGTATTGGTAAAACTATAATTAAAAAGATTAATGATTTATTATGTCGCAACAAATGACTAATCCATCTTTTTTTACCTTGTTCAATATTATCTCTAATCTTTTTGACCCATGCCCAACCCAGAATTTTTGCTTGCCATTGATACTTTCGAAAATAATTATTCAATAATCCACCCCAACAATAATAAATAAAAATGACTATCAAGCTTGTTAGACCAATTACCGTGAGAATAGTAGGAATTATACTCCAACCTAAACATCGTAAATGAATAACCATCATTTCTGGTTTAAGGAAAAATATAAAAACCGCTAATAACCAATTTAATGTCATTTACGTTTACCTCCTTTCCGCTTTATTAGTTTAGCGGATTTTTAAAAGAACAATTTTAAATATTGATATTTATTATAACAAACTTAGAATAAAAAGCAAGCCTAGTCGCAGCACCTCACATAAAATATGCAAGGAACGAGTGTCGGTCAAAAAAGATTATTTAAGGAGTGGGGTTGATAAAAATTCAATCTCTACTTGTAAATCAACAGCAAATTTATCTTTCACTGTCTGTTTTATTAAATTAATTAACGTTAGTACTTGTTTAGATGTTGCTCCTCCCAAATTAACAATAAAATTGGCGTGTTTTAAACTAATTTGCGCTTGACCAATTTTTTCCCCTTTCAATCCACACTGATCAATTAATTGCCCGGCTGATTGGCGCGCTGGATTTTTAAAAATACAACCAGCATTTGGATAATTTAATGGTTGCTTTCGCTGTCTTTGTTGTAATAACTCAGAAATTACTTTCTGACTTTGATTAGCATTGCCTTTTTTAAGTTTAACTTCCACTGACAAAATAATTTTTGATTTATGTTGTTGAAAAATACTTTGACGATAAGAAAATTGTGCTTCACTCACTGTCATCGTCTTAATTTTATTTTTACTAAATATAGTAATTTTTGTTAAAATGTCGCTGATTGATTGTCCCATCACACCAGCATTTCCACGTACTGCTCCTCCCACTGTACCAGGGATTCCTGTCGCCCATTCTAATCCAGTTAAATTATTATCAAGAGAAATTTTGATTAATTTGGATAATCTAATTCCAGCAT